>NZ_JBOIBY010000548.1:0-1138 GCF_050739655.1 Pseudomonas sp.
GCATCTTTCGGTGCCGAACGACCGCGAAAATCAATCAGGCTGTCGACGATGGCCAAGACCACCAGCAACGGATAGATCAGTTGCATGAACAGCAACAGCGTCACGTACAACCCCACCAGCCAGAACCTGGCCAGTCGCTTCTGCGCCACCAGCCCGTGAATCAGGGCCAGACCGGCGAACACCAGCGGTACGCTGCACAACGGCGTCAACATGGCCATCTGCGAGCCGATATTCGGCCCCAGAAGCATGCACGCCAGCAGCAACATCGCCGGCAACAGCGGGAAGCGGATGGCGCGAAACTCGCGACCAAAACCGCCCGGGTTGTACAACAACGCCTGCCAGTAGCGCCCGACAAGCAGGCTCAGCAAGCTGACGATTTGCAACAACGCCGCAATCAGTCCGGTCAGGACCGGTGCAATCAGGGACGCGAAACGCGCTTGTTCGTCTACCGACATCTTCTGGTAGACGTCACCGAGAAGCGACGGCATGACTTTGATCAAAGCCTGCGCCAGCATCTCGATCTGGGGAGCAAAAGCTGTCCCCAACACCACTGAAAACACCACTCCCATCGCTATGCTGACCAGCAGCACGCGGTTCCAGGACTCGCTTGCGCGCAAAACCAGCGCAAGGCTCGCAGACCCCAGCAGCACCAGAAGTGCCCGTGGGTCGTCGGAGTACAGCCACCAGGCCAATGCCGGCAGCAGTCCCAGAGCAAGAACGCCCAGGGCGTCCTTCAATCCGCGCCGCAGGAGCACAAGGCATCCGGCGGCAGCACCCAACCAATACAACAACGGCATCGCCGCGCATCCAGCCACTACCAGAGTGGCCTGCATACGGCCGCGCATGATGAACTCAGCTATGGCCCGCATGCATTCAAGCCTTTGCTACGAGTCGACGGCCCGGTCTCAGCGGCCGTGGCTGTCGGTGTAGGCCAGCAGGGCCAGGAAGCGGGCGCGCTTGATAGCGGTGGCCAGCTGACGCTGATAACGAGCTTTGGTACCGGTGATGCGGCTTGGAACGATTTTGCCGGTCTCGGATACGTAGGCTTTCAGAGTGTTGAGATCTTTGTAATCGATCTCTTTCACGTCTTCAGCGGTGAAGCGGCAGAATTTACGACGACGGAAGAAACGTGCCATGT
>NZ_JBOIBY010000549.1:0-17614 GCF_050739655.1 Pseudomonas sp.
GGGTTACTTGGAAGAGCGCCAAGTAACCAAGCGCTTTTATCCCCTGACGTACGGTGCCTCGCCTAGGCTCGGCATTCCCTCGCTCCGGTGTCCAACCGGGGGCATCGCCTCCGGTTTGCTGCGCTGCACCTCCTCTCGATGTGTGCGGCTTCGCCGCACGGCGCTGCGCGCCTGCCCCCCGGATGAACACCTCCGCTCGGCCTTCCGACGGGGCAGAGCAAGATCAAGATCAAAAGCCAAAGCAAGATCACGGCGTTCGGCGTTTTTCAAGGTAGTCCGCCATCGCCAGCAAGCCGGCTCCTACGGTCTTGTGTCGTGTCAGACATCACCAAACCCCCGCACCCCTGTAGGAGCTGACGAGTGCAACGAGGCCGCGATCTTTGATTTTCAAAAGCAGGATCAAAAGATCGCAGCCTGCGGCAGCTCCACAAGGGATTGCGAGTTATCGCCCATTTGTAGGAGCTGACGAGTGCAACGAGTCTGCGATCTTTAGATTTTCAAAAGCAGGATCAAAAGATCGCAGCCTGCGGCAGCTCCTACAAGGGATTGCGGGTTATCGCCTATTTGTAGGAGCTGACGAGTGCAACGAGGCTGCGATCTTTTGATTTTCAAAAGCAGGATCAAAGGATCGCAGCCTGCGGCAACTCCTACAGAACCTTGCTGTTTAAGTTGGCACCCTCCAGAACTTTTTCCTGTTTATGAGTCTATTTGGATAGGCGCGAGCCAGAGGGTTCAGGTGGCCAAATGGCCACAGGTCAATCAGTCAATCAGAGGTTGTTTTCGATTATGAAATTTCCTGACCCACGGATGGTGCTTTTCGGCCTGTTCGCTTTTGCAGCAGTGGGCTCGGCATCGGCAGCACAGATGAAGACCGCAACCCCGGCTTTTGCAACTGAAGTCGCTGTCGTCCAGGCTCCGGACCAGGCAGTCGACAACCCTTGGCCAACCCTGGCCAGTATGACCGACAAGCAGACAGGGCCATTGCTTGCCCATGACGACCGATACTGGCGTGATGGCCGCTGGCACGATCGCGGAGACGATTGGCGTCGTGACGACTGGCGAAGAGAGCAGTGGCGCAAGGAACAGTGGCGTCGAGAGCAAGCCCGCCGAGATGATGAACGTCGTCGTAATTGGGACCGGCGTGATGATCGAGCCATGCGGCACGGTTACGAGGACGATCACCGCTACTATCGTCGCTAGTGCGATGCGCCGTAGCCCACCCTGAACATCACGAACTCTCGGTACACCGTGTAAGAGTGAGCCAATCCGTTGTTTAGATCGGTTGCATCAACAGTCAATGGTTGCTTTCGAGCCATCGGGTGAGCCCCGCCTCCGGTAAGGGAGGCGGGGCGAGGCGTTACTGGACCACCAGCGGGAACGTACGTACGGTTCCCAGCGATGAGCGCAGCGTGACCGTCGGGTTGGTAGCGCTAGGCACTATGGTCGTGGTGGTCGCCGACAGGCGCCAGCGACCGGTGACCGGCACTGTAGCGGTGCCCAACGTGACCGGGCCACTGGCAGTGCTGACCTGGACGGTGATGGTGTTGCCGACCACGGCCGAGGTGGTCCCTGAGATGTCCCAGGTGAAGCGGTTGTTGGAGCGAGCCCGAGCATCGGCGGAGGTCAGTACCAGGGTCTCCTGGGTGACCAGGGGAGTGACCTGCACGGCGACTGTGGCCGGTGTCGACAGTGCACCCAGCGAATCCCTCACCTGATAGGTGAAGCTGGTGTTGAAGGCACTGGTGAGCGGCTGCGGTGCGGTGTAGTTCACCACCGTGCCGTTGGTGCTCACACTGCCCTGGCCCGCCCCCGGCTGGGTCAGGATGATCACGGTCAACGGGTTGTTGCCCTCAGGGTCGGCGTCATTGGCCAAGACGTTGATGGTCGACGTTCCGCCCTGGCTGGCAGCGGTGTCGTTGTTGGCGACAGGTGCCTGGTTCGGGCTTACGTCGACGGTGACCACCGCCGGGTCCGACGCGAGGCCTTTGCTATCCCGGGCGATATAGCTGAAGGTCACGCGCAGTGCGACATTGGTTGCCGGTGGTGTGTAGGTCAGGCTGGTGGTGCCATTGAGCGCCACCGTACCCAGGGTTGCATCTGGCGGTACGAAGCTGTCGATGATCAGCGGGGTGTCCTCATCGGGATCGCTGTCATTGGCTAGCACATTAATCACAATCGGTACGCCCGAGCTGGTGCTGGCGTTATCGGCCACGGCCAGAGGCTTGCGGTTTTCGCCGGGGACGTCGGCGATGCCGCCGACGATCACCGGTTCGCTGTCCGCTCCGCCGGCAGCCGACTTCACCGTCACGCTTTCCGGTGGTTGCGCCAGATCGTTGACCACCAGGGTGCCGTTGCCTGGCAGAGGACCGTATCCCTGGGCGACGAGATCAGGATTGAGGACCTTGTCGCTGGAGCTTGCGCTGATGGTCAGGCGGTGATTGGCCGGATCGTATTGGGCGGTAGTGACTTTCACCACATCGATTGGGATGCGTGATACCGAGGTGGGTTTGTTGGCGCTGCCCAGTTCGCTGGCGGTCAACACCACCACCGATGGCGGGGCGTCCGATGTCACAAAGCGGGTGTGGAAGTAGCCGTTGTTGTCGGTCAACAGGTCCGCGCCGGAGATGCACGGTGCCGTTCCGACCAGGGGCAGGGTGGTGCGGTAGCAGACCGCCGAAGCCGCCGGGCTGATGGACTGGTTAGCGGGGTTGGTACGGTGTGAGTCAACGAACACTTCGACTTGCGAGCCGCTGCCGTCACGCTGGTAGGTGACACGCTCCACCTCCACCGGCGTCTGGGTGCGGTCGTCGTAGAGCTTGCCGGAGATGGAAAGCGCGTCGGTGCGCAGCGTGCCTGCGGGACCTGAAATCTCCAGATAGTTCTGCGGGTTGCCCTCGGCATCGAGGACCGGGCTGCCGCGTACCGCGTCAGTGATGTTCGGGTCACCGATGTATTTCTCCGGCAGGCCGGTTTCCGGGTTGTTCTCGGTAAAGTAACGGGCGATTTCCGTGCCGGCTTCGTTGGTCAGCACACCAGGCGCGGTCGCGCTGTACAGGAATGGACCGAGGGCGCCCAGCAAGGCTCCCGAATAGTTTTGCGTGGCGATGCCGACGTCGCTGGTGTCGTTGATCGCCCGCCGCCCGGTGGTGGTGACGACGTAGGTTTTAGTCCCGTAGGGATGGCGGATGGTGTACATACCCGTGGTAGGAACGGCGGCGCGGATCCGGATGCGCGCGAAGTTGTGCTGTTCGCCGTCGACGATCGCGCCCTCGCCGGCCACCGCCTCCAGCGCCGCAACGTACTGCTCGATGCCGTAGGTTCTGTCACCAACGCTGCCGTCGGCGGCGAACCAGAAGCTTTCGCCCGGCCAGTTATTGGGGAAGATGATCGGGTCGAGGGGATTGAAGCCGCCTTCTGCGGGAATGGTGCACATGAAGCCGGGGGCGGCTGCGGTGCCCGGCGCGCGCGAGCTGACTGCTTTCCCCACGCAGAGCTCGAGCTTCACATTGTTGAAGTCCTGATACCACATGGGAAATCGGCCTGTGGCGAGGGTGTAGGGCCCCGGGTCGAAACTTTGCAGGGCGGCGCTGGCACTGCCGGCCATGGCAATGGACAGGCTCAGTGTGTTGAAGATGAAACGTGGCCACTTGTTCATGAAACCTCCTGGCGCTTTATCCGAATTCGAAAGAGTCATGGGACGATGACCACTTCTTCTGTATCGCTACCGCCGTTCGCCGACACCACCCGGATGGTCGCCGGCGGTATTGTTCCGCTGGTTGGCGACAGGGTCTTGTTGGCACCGCCAATGAGTTCACCGATCAGCGCACCACTCCTGCCGGAATAGGCGGTCAGGTTTGGCGGCGTCATGCGGTCACTGGTCGAGGCGTCGATGGTCAGTCGACCGTTGCCGAGGCTGTATTCGGCGCGGGTGATGGTGACCAGATCGGTCAATGGCACGGACACGGTGGTGGGTGGAAGAATGGTAGGGATCGCCAAGTGGTTGTCGGCGGTCACTTGCAGGCTCACCGGTATCGACGACGGGCTGACGGCCGACTGACCAAACCAGCTGCCGGTCGAGTTGGCTTCTGTCATGGTCACGGCAGTGCCTGCGCTGTCGAGGAAGTTGACCGTACCGGGCGGCGGCGGGGCCATGGTAAAGACATCCTGATGCGCGACCACCGCACCGTCCACGTTGCCCCGCGAGTAGGTGGCGCGTTTGACCAGCGCAGGGGCGGGCAGATCCACGGCGCTGAGCTTGCCGGAAACGGCGAAGGTGTCGCTGCGGATATCGATGCCGTTCGGGCCCTGGATTCGCAGGTAGTTGGTATTGAACGGGCTGCCGGTGACTTGCTCCTCCAGGTTCGGGTCCCCGACAAATTTTTCCAGCTGGCTGGTTTCCGGGTTGGTCTCGGTGTAGGGGCCATTGACGCTGCGCAGGAAGGGTCCGATGTCGCCTTTGAGCGCGCCGGTATAGTCACCGGATTGGCCGATGCCGATATCGCGGGTCATGTTGATTGCATTGGTGCCGCCGGTGTCGGTGAACTCTTCCTGAGTGACGTTGAACACGTCAACGCCGTAGGGGTGGGTGACCGTGTAGACGCCGGGAGCGGGAACATCCACGCGAATGCGAATACGGGCGAAGCTCTGTTGATTGCCGTCAGCGACCTCGCCGTTGAAAGCGGCTTCGATGGCCGCGCCATAGCCCAGGTCGATGCCTGTGGCGGCGTCGGTAATGGAGCCGTCCGCGGCGAACCAGAAGGTTTCATCGGGAAAGTTGGTGGGAAAGACGATGGCCTGGGTGTCATCGAACTCGCCGGGTGCCGGGTTGAGGATGCACATGTAGGTAGGCGCGCCGGGCGCTCCTGCGACCCGGGAGCTGACCGCCTTGCTCAGGCACAGGTCCAGGGTCCGGCCGTGGGTGTCCTGGTACCAGGCGGCATAACCGGTCTTGTTCCCGCTGTCGAGTGGGTAGGCGCGATCTCCAGGAATACCCGGATCTACGGCGTAGAGTGCTGCCTGCGCCGTCCCGCCACTTATTGACGCAAGCAGGATCGAGCTTGCCAGTAAGGTCAATCTGTTATGCATGATTCAATCCTCTCGAAATGACGCTGGCTGGGTATTACAGCCCGGTCGAAGGGTGTTGAATCGGCATCAGCACCGATCGTGCCGGGTTAATCCTGACAAGTCCCATGCTCAAATCGAAATTAGTTGGTTAGTCACCGTTTTGGGTAATGAATACGGCCTTTCATGAGTTGGCACAGAAGTTGTGTCTAAATATGTCAAATGATCAAAGGGAACTGCCGGGATTAGTTACAAGTAGAAGTTCTACCTGGCGGATACGAATAGGGCTGGGGCAAGGTACCCATTGGTGGGGAAGTTTCCTCTGAAATGGGGGCGCTTTTTCTGTTCGCCCCGGTTTATCTGCGTCAGGCGAGGTTTAAGTTGATAAACGATTTGACCGAAGTACGAAACTTAGATGGTCGAATTGAATTTTCCATTACAGCCAGTGGGTTATTCAAAAAATAAAAATACTTAGTGTCAGTCCCAAAGTTGGGGATTTCGCTTCTCACAATTAAACGCGCGCGCGATGCTCGTTATTCATGAATTTAGTGTGGCGCGATAGTTGCGTAGCCAGGTCATCCACAGTTGTACCGACTTGGAGGCCTGTCCAAATGATCTGCGCGCAGCTGCACTCTCATATCGACTTAAATAACATTCGTCGCTGGCTGGGGAGGCCGCACAGATTGGCCTTGCTCGCAGGCGTATGGCTCGCCGGTGGCGAGCTGGCCGAGGCGGCGGTGCAGTGCCAGCGCACCCTGGTGGCCAATGTCGTGGCGATGGACCAGCCGTTGATGTTCAACCGGCTTGGCGCGCACAACCCCAACGGTATGATGTTTGCCCTGCGTGCCGATGTGGTTGACACCAATGGAGTGCTGATCACCCAAGGTGGTAGCGCCACACCCGGCCAAGTCACCCTGCGCCCGGACAAGCGGCCGCGCCCATTGGTGCTGCGGGTTGCAGCCGGAGATTGTCTGACGGTCAACCTGCAGAACCTTCTGGCTTTCCAGGCCAACCCCAATGGCCAGGGCAACGACCACGAGAACGCCGCCAATGGCGAGTTGCACGTCGACGCTCAAGTGGCCGACCGTCATGTGGGTTTTCAGGTCAACGGCTTGCAGGCGTTTGGCTCGATCAACGATATTTCCGCCAACAGCGGGCGTAACGACAACACCTTGCTGGCACCGGGGCAAAGCCGCACCTACACCCTCTACGCCGAACGCGAAGGCACTTTCGTCGCAACCAGCTACGGCGCCACCTTCGGCAGCGAGGGCTCTTCCGGCAACGTCGGCAACGGCCTGTTCGGCCAGGTTGTGGTGCTGCCCAAAGGTGGGCAGGCCTATCACAACACGGTCACCGAAGAAGACATGCGCCTGGCTACGCGTGGGCGAACACCGGCCGGCCAGCCGATGATCGATTACCAGGCTCGCTACCCGATGCTTGAGCCCTGGATCGCGGAAGGCAAGGCAGGCAAACCGATCCTGAACATGGTCGATGGCAGCGAGATCATTGCCAGTAATGCCGATGCACTGGTCATGGGGCCCAATGCCGATGGCAGTTTCCCACCGGCCACCTATCCATTGGAAAGCCAGGGCAAACGTAACCCCAGCCTGCCCAATCGCCTGGAGCCGTTCCGCGATTTCGCTGCGGTGTTCCATGACCAGTCGGCTGTCATCCAGGCGTTCCCAGGGTTCTGGGGCGACCTGGCGTTCGGCCAGATGCTCGATCCGACGCGCGACGCCTTCATGGTCAACTACGGTTCCGGTGGCATGGGCGCCGAGGTCATCGCCAACCGCCTGGGGGTCGGCCCCATGCATGATTGCCTGTCCTGCGCCTATGAAGAATTCTTCCTCAGCGCACACACCACCGGCGATATCGCGATGCAGGTGGACGTGCCGGCCAACACTGGCCTGGAGCAGCTCCCGCCCGGCCAGGCACCGCCGGCAGACAGTATCGGTATCAAGGCCAATATGGCGCTGTTTCCGGCCGAGCCTTCCAATGTCGCCCACAGCTACCTGGGCGATGCGGTGAAATTTCGCAATATCAGCGTGGGTTACGAACAACACGTTTTCCATCTGCACGGCCACCAGTGGTTGTTCAATCCCAATGATGACAACTCCGACTACATGGACGCCCAAGGCGTCGGCCCAGGCTCGGGCTACACCTACGAGATCGCCAATGGTGGGTCCGGCAACCGCAATCGAGTGGTTGGCGATGCGATCTATCACTGCCATTTCTACCCGCACTTCGCCCAAGGCATGTGGGCCATGTGGCGCATTCATGATGTGTTCGAGGAGGGTACTCGCCTGGCAGTGACCCAGGAGGGCAACAACGACTTTCATGCGCAGCCGTTTGCCCTGCGCAGTGGCTTGCCGGCCTCGGGCGCCCGGGCCTTGCCCGATGGCGAAATCGTCGCCGGCACACCGATTCCGGCGATCGTGCCCTTGCCGGGCAAGGCCCTGCCGCCGATGCCGGGCAAAGTGGTGGTGATCCCCAAATTGAGTGGCGAAACCCTGGTAGCCGGGCAGGAGCCGGGAGACGATAGCCAGACGCACGGCGGGCAGAAAGTTGTCGGCTCCCTGGCTCTGGTCGACCGCAGCGAAGCCAATCGCAACGCCGATGGCAGCCTGAAAAATCCCGGCTACCCGTTCTGGATCGGCGGCATCGAAAGCACCGTCGGCCAACGCCCGCCCACGCCACCTCTGGACATGCTCGATGCGCAAACGGCCACGGCCTTGAAGGGCAGCGGCAAGGCATTGTGGGCGGCGCTGGATCCGGCTCAGGCCGGTGGTTGGGATGGCGGGCTGCAACGGCATGGCCTGGATGGTTGGGCGGCTGGCGGTGAGGCGCAGGTGACCACCAGTTTGCTGGACATGAGCAAGGCCCTGGAGCGCGCCAAACCGGTGTATTTCCCGGAGGAGGGTACCGAAGTCGAACAGTCGGGCATGGCCTTCCACGCCAAGCCTTCCCATGCCAGCTTCGCCGTGTTGCCCAATGGCCAACTGCAACCTCGTAACTTCCTGACCAATGGGGCGCCGCCGGTGGCGGGTGCACCCTTTTTCGAGCCTTGCATGGACGACCGGCAAAAACGCCTGACTCGCAGCGCGGGCGCCGGCTACTTCAACAGTGGCGAGCGCCTCGACGCCCAGTCGTTCAGCGGCGCCTCGCCGTTCAGTGCCGATCACCCACGGGTCTATAAAGGCGCCAATATCCAGTTCGACGCCGTGTTCAACAAGGTCGGCTATCACTTCCCGCAAACCCGCATTCTTACCCTGTGGGAAGACGCGTGGCCGGTGATCAACAAGCAGCGCCCACCTGAGCCCCTGGTGATGCGCATGAACACCTTCGACTGCACCATGTACCAGCACACTAATCTGGTGCCATCGGTCTACGAGCTGGACGATTTCCAGGTGCGCACGCCCACCGACGTCATCGGTCAGCACATCCACTTGCCCAAGTGGGACCTGACGTCCGCCGACGGCTCGGCCAATGGCTGGAACTACGAGGATGGCGTGCTTTCACCGTCCACCGTGGTCGAGCGCATCCATGCCATTCGCCGGTTCAACGATTGTCAGGACGGCGATCCACGCGAAGGCACCGGGGATTGTCCCGTGGCCAAACAGCACCCGTACTTCGGGCAGTTCAACCGCGCTGACTGGCTGGGCGCGCGCACCACGCTGCAACGCTGGTTCGCCGACCCTGTGCTGAACGTGCACAACGTTGATCGCGGCCTGGGCAATATCTTTACCCATGACCACCTCGGCCCTTCGACCCACCAGCAAGTGGGTATGTACGCCACCGTGCTTGCCGAGCCTGCCGGTTCCAAGTGGTACCACGCCGAAACCGGCGAGCCCCTGTATAACGGCAGTGGGCGCCAGGACGGCGGCCCGACGTCCTGGCAAGCCGTGATCGAGACCGGTGATCTCAACGGCGACAACAAGAACGACAGTTTCCGTGAGTTCTTCCTGGAGTTCAGCGACTTTCAGCACGCCTATGAGGCCGGCGTCTACGTCGGTGCGGGCCCCGACGGTATTCCCAATGCGGGCGCTTTCCCGGCCACGGCCGACAGCTTCCGCTATGCCATCAACCCGCCTGCGCGCAAGACGGCCGCCAACCTGCTGGAGTCTGTCGTGGAAGTTGCAAGTGGCCAACTGCTGACGTGCCCGTCGCGGCCGTGCCCGCAAGCGATCTCGGCTTCGGACCCTGGCATCTTCGTCGTCAACTACCGCCATGAGCCATTGGGCTTGCGCATCTACGATCCGAAAAAGGTGGCGCCGGACGGCAAGCCTGGCATGCAGGCCGATGGCTTGGGCGGTGACCTGGCCTACGCCCTGCAAAGCCGCACCGACCGGGCGATCCCGGCACTCAACCTGGCCCCCAGCGCGATCAGCTCGGCGACCGGCCCCACCGGCGGGGTCACGCTATTGCCTAAACACATCAACCGGGGAGACCTGCCTGGCGATCCGTTCACACCGACGCTGCGAACCTATACCGGCGACAACGTGCGCCTGCGGGTGAATGCCGGTGGCCACGAAGAGGAGCACAACGTGACGGTGCACGGCGTGAAGTGGCTGCATTCGGGTAGCGGCTTCGGCAATAGCTCCAACACCGGCTGGAAGGCCTCGCAAATGGTGGCGATTTCCGAGCAGTTCGGCTTCATGGCGCCCGTGGCGATGATGAGCAGTGCGGCCAGCGAAACCGGCGATTACCTGTATTCCATGGATGCTTCCCTGGAGGGTTACTGGAGTGGCCTGTGGGGCATCATGCGCAACTATTCCCAGAGCCGCAGCGACCTGTTCCCGCTGCCCAACAACCCAAGGCCTGTGGCCGCACGCAACACGGTGAATTTCAATGGCGTGTGCCCGCGCATCAGCCCCAATCCCACTGGCATCGGCACCCGGCCGACGGTGCAACGTAACTATGAGGTGGTCGCGGCCCTGGCCAACGATATCCTCGCCAACCCGTTGGGCCTGACCATCGGCGACCCGGCAGGTGCCGGCCAGCATGTCGGCGGCCCGCTCAACCCGCTCGGTGGCACCCTGGTCTACAACCCAAGGCCGGTGACCGTGCCGCAGGTGACGATCTTCGACCCTGAAGATGGCGAGACCTTCACCATTGGTGGGCAGTCCGGTCCGTTGCACGATCCGACCGCCATCCTGTATGTGCGCAAGGCCGACCTGGACCCGGTCAGTGGCAAGCTCAAGCCAGGGGTGCCCGTGGAGCCGCTGGTACTGCGCGCCGCTGCTGGTGATTGCATCAACATCACCCTGGAGAACCGCCTGCCCTTGACGATGCCGGACCTGCCGAACAACGCGGTGATGCAAGGCACGGTCAAGCGTGACCGTTCCAGTGCGCAGGGCTCGACCACCTTCAACAACAACCTGATGCGGCCCTCCAGCCACATTGGCCTGCACGCCCAGTTGCTGACCTACGACGTCAGCAAGTCGGATGGCTTCAACGTCGGCAGCAACCCGGTGCAGACGGTGGCACCACGGATCGGCAATACAGGCGCATGGCCAAGCCGGACCTACCAGTATTACGCCGGGCACCTGGAGCGCGCCGGTCAGCCGGTCGCGTCACAACTGGGGCGCAACGTCGACATCATCGAGGCGACCCCCATCGAGTTCGGTGGCTTCAACCTGATGCCGGCCGACCCGATCAAGCAACCCCAAAAAGGCCTGGTGGCAGCCATGTCGGTGGCACCGGCGGGAGCCACCTGGCAGGAGGATGCCGCTTCCAGAGCGTCGGCCACGGTGCAGCCACCGGGTGCCAGCAGCTATCGCGACTTCACCATGATCTGGCAGAAGTCCCTGAACATGCGCTG
Source organism: Pseudomonas sp. (assembly GCF_050739655.1). Classification (GTDB taxonomy): domain Bacteria; phylum Pseudomonadota; class Gammaproteobacteria; order Pseudomonadales; family Pseudomonadaceae; genus Aquipseudomonas. The sequence goes on from NZ_JBOIBY010000549.1 coordinate 10,883, forward strand.
GGCCAACGGCTTGCCCGTTGAGAACATGGCGTCCGAAGGGCCGGGCATACCCAACGACCCCAAAGACAACTCGGACATGGCCATCAACTACAAGAGCGAGCCGCTGTGGTACCGCTTCGCCCGGGCACCGGACGCACCGTTCGGTCAGGCGGGTGGCCATGGTTTTGGCGCGGTGCCCAACGCCCACATGGCCTACAGCAATGCCCTGGTCGGTGGCGACCCGGTGACGCCGATACTGCGGGTCAAGCCCGGGCAGCCGTTCCGCACCCATGTGCTGATGCCTTCGGGCGGCAGCCGTGGCGCGACCTTCCAGCTCGACGGCCATGTCTGGGCGTTCAACCCGTTCCAGGCTGAAAGGGTGGACATTTGGGGCTACCCGATGAAAGACGCAGGGATCGGTTCGGTGCGCTTTGGCTACAACCCCTTGGCCATGTACATCGGCGCCCAGGAAAGCGTGCTCCCGGCCGCGCATTTCAGCTTCATGTTCCCCAGCGCCGGCGGCGCCAACGCAGTACCTGGCGACTACCTGTATCGGGACTATGCGGCCTTCGGCAATCTGGGCGGCATCTGGGGGCTGCTGCGAGTCAGCGATGAGCCTGCGCCGACCACAGCGCAATGACGGGTTAACTGACGAGGAGGGCAACAGGGTCAAACGCAGGCGCCTGATGAAATGGCGATGGGAAACGGTGCTGGCACTGCTGGCCAGTGCCGTTTACCACTCAGGCGGGGAATTGGGTTATCCAGTGCCTGGCAATCTCTTCGCGCCGGCAGATCCACACCGCGTCGTGGCCTTGTACGTAATCAAGAAAGCGCGCCAGTGCCAGCGCACGACCAGGATGGCCACTAATGCGCCCATGCAGTCCGACGCTCATCATCTTCGGGTGGTGTGCGCCTTCCTGCCACAGCTGGTCGAAAGCATCCTTGAGCAGCCGGAAGAAGTCGTCACCGCAGGCAAAACCATTGGGCAGCAGATAGCGCGCATCGTTGTTGACCAGTGTGTAAGGGATCACCAGGTGGGCGGGCGAACCAGGGAGCCAATAGGGCAGATCATCGTTGTAGGCGTCCGAGCTATACAGAAATCCACCTTCCTCACGCAACAGGCGGCGGGTGTTCTGGCTGACCCTTCCGGTGTACCAGCCTACGGGGCGCTTACCGCAGAGCTGCGCGATCACGTCGAGGGTGAGGCGGATATGCTGCCGCTCCTGGTCCTCAGGCATGTCGCGATAGTCCAGCCAACGGTAGCCATGCCCGGCAATCTCATGCCCGGCAGCGCAGAGCGCATGGCCAATCGCCGGGGTAAGTTCCAGCGCCCGGCCGACGGCGAAGGCGGTCAGCGGCAAGCCTCGGGCGCTGAACAGCTCCAGGATGCGCCAAACACCTGTGCGCGATCCGTATTCGTACATGCCCTCGACGCTCAAGTCCGGTTCCCCTACACGGGGCGGCCGGCCCGGTAACTCGTGCAGCCAGGCCTCCGACTGTGCATCGCCATTGAGGATGCATGACTCCGCGCCTTCTTCGATGTTGAGTACGAACTGGACCGCGACGCGCGCCTCACTGGGCCATTGCGGGTGGGGAGGGCAGCCGCCGTATCCAATGAGGTCGCGAGTGGCCATCAGCCCAGCTCGAAAGTCGTGACGCCGAACACACGTTCGTGCGCGATCGCCGCAGGAGGGCCGAGGTACATGCGTGCGCAGCCGAACACCTCGAGCATGCCCTGTTGGCGCACGAGCGCCATCGCGGCGGGGTTATTCTCCGGGGCATCGAGAAACAGCGGGCCACCCTGGGCAAATTGCGCCAGGCGCACGTAAAGGGCATCGGCTGCAATAGCGTCATCGGCAAACAACGGGCCGATCTTGTAGCCTTCCCGGCAGCGCCTTGCTACGCCATAGCCGCAAAGCCTGCCCTCGCGCCGGCAACCTACGGCAAGTGCATCGGCTTGGGCTATCCACCCGCTCAGGAAGGTTGTACGCGGGGCGGGGAAGCAGGTGCGGTCGTAATCGACAATCTCATCGAACGCGAAGCTGGCCAACGGGACGATGTCCTGGCCGTCTACCTGCGAGGTCGTGGGACGTTCGGTGATCTCGGCACGAAAACGCATGTTGCGATGGGAGAAGACGAAGCCACCCTTGGCGTAGTAGTCCTGCATCGCGAAGACGCCGTCCATGCCGATGCTTGCGCCTGGGCGCAGGCGAGCGAGGAGTCGCTCGCGGCGTGCGTGCCAGAGGGTATTGCCCAGACCTTGACCGCGATATTCAGGCCGGACGATGAAAAAACCCATGAAACCGAATTCGCCATCGTAGGAGGTGATGGCACCGCCACCGATCAATTCGCCGCCTTGGGTTGCTGCGATGAAGGCGTCAGGGTCCGCAGCCCAGAACAGCTCGGCATCGTGAAGGCCGGGATTCCAACCCTCACGGGCAGCCCACTCGACGAGCTCGTCCAGCTCGGGACGGGTCATGTTGCGTATGACCAGCTGATTCGACACTGCGAAGTTCTCCCCAGTCGCGAATTGGGTGTGTGGTCCATCGGCACTCTGAACCCTTTCGGTATAGCTTCAACCCGAGTTTTGATCCAGGCCGTCACGTCCATCTGAAGAGCTCGAAAAGCGGCGTCTACATATCCAGCCCTCAGGACCTGCCGGTGCATCACCTCAAGCCCGTTTCTACGCTTCAAAAAATCTGAACCGCTTTTGGACGTGCTCGCCTAATGAACAGCCTGTGGAAAATTCCACAGGCGATGTGCCAATACTTGCGAACTCCGAGAGGTGGTCAACGTGGCTAAAGACGAGAAGAAAAGCAAAGGCGATTCATCAAAATCCAGCAAGGAACTGAAAGACAAAAAGGCCTCATCTACGAAGCAATCAGCTGCGGCGTCGGCTCTTTCAAAATCTTCCGAAAAGAAAGACAAGAAGAAAGATGCCGCACCAAAGAAATCCGCAAAAAAAGCTGATAGCAAGCCAGAAAAGGCCAAGAAGTCAGCGAAGGCAGAAAAGCCGACGAAAAAGAAAAAGTGACAGCAGCTAGGGCTTTACGCCCTAGCTTTTTTAACAAGTGCGTCTGCGATGTCTCCACCGAATGCGCTTTTCAAACGCCGCAGAGCCACACCCGTGGATACTGCAAAAAGCGGATCGTCAGCTACAGGTGCGAGTGGAAGGGCCATGGACATTCAATGGCAGCTATCCCGTATTCGACGAGGCGCTTCGATATCGAAACGAGGCTGACTGGACGGGTGGTTTCATCTTTTTCATGCACAGCTTCGGACACCTGAATTGCACTGATGGGCATCGCTGAATGTGATACGTCATTTTCGCCTCATTCAAAGAAAGTAAGCCCCCAAAAACAACGCAGCAGCGAGCCAAATCAACACGATGGCTACCGCAGCGACTTTATTCACAGGTGGCTCCACACGGTTTCTCTCCCACTCACTCTCTCGGAGCTGACACTCCCTGAGCACGTGTGCAGGCATCATTCGAATAGCGAGTAAAATGCCGAGCGGCAAAATGATCACGTCGTCCAGATATCCAAGCAAAGGAATGAAATCTGGAATGAGGTCGATTGGGCTCAGCGCATACGCCACGACAAAAACCGAAATTAATTTGGGTAACCAGGGTGTTTGCGGGTGCTGATAGCAAAACCAAAGAACCATGGTTTGCCGTTTAAGCTTTTTGGCCCAGCCACGTAAACGATCAAATATTCGTTTCATGTAGTAATTGCCTGCGCCTTAAAGGAAAAAGAAAGGAAAAAGGGGGCAGAGCCTGTCTAAAACGACCGCGATCGATTTTGGTTTGCGGGTCCGATCCGTAGCGTTCATCGCACCGTATTTGACCAAACGCTTAGCAGGACTAAAGTCCAATTGTTTGGAGTACGACGTAATAAAGGTTCGACCTGTTAGACGCTAATCAGCAACGGCTGTCGCCACGCAGGTTCATCAATGGTGAGGGTAGAAAAATGATCAAACATCTTCAAATAATGGCATTGATTTCTATCTTCGCGATCACTGCGGGGTGCCAAACGGATCACTCAACTTCCGCGTCTGATGCGAAGGCTGCGAACGCTCAGATGGATCAGGATGCGAAAGCGGCGTTAAAGAGTTTGTATATCAGTACGCCAGAAGCGCGTGTCCTGGCGCAGAAAGCCAAGGGCATCCTCGTTTTCCCGGATGTGCTGAAAGCGGGTCTCATCGTCGGTGCACATCATGGCGAAGGCGAATTGATCGAAAACGGCAAAGTCACGGGATACTACTCGACCACTGCAGCTTCATACGGTCTTCAGGCGGGAGCGCAGAAGTTTGGTTACGTGATGTTCTTCATGACCTATTCAGCTATGAACGATCTGAAAAATGTTAATGGATTTGAGGTCGGCGTGGGCCCAAGCATCGTGGTTGTAGATTCAGGCATGGCTAAGTCACTGACTACTTCAACGGCTCAGTCCGATGTCTATGCGTTCATTTTTGATCAGAAGGGCTTAATGGCTGGACTGGGATTGCAGGGTTCAAAAATTACCAAGCTCAATCGCTAAAGCCGTCGGTCGCTTCAGTTGGAGGCTCAAGCGACAGCAAGCAAAGCCTCCTCATTGCCGTCAAGAACATGGAGTTGGTCAAGCTACCTGCCAAGTGAGGGGGAGGGTCACTGGGGTGTCTTGGTATGGAGGTCGTACGCGCTCAGTAGATCGTCAAACCGCGAAAATATCGCATCCTCACCCAGTAGTTGCTTGATGTTGTATCGCGAGCTGGTTGCAATATCCGGCATGACGTTGACGAGCAGCATGCGTACGCCCTGAGCCTTCAGCGTGGCAGCGAGGCTGCGGATAGTTTCTGCTGCCGAGTAGTCGATATCATCGATCGCCGAACAGTCGATGCAGAACCAGCGCAATCCAGGTATTGCCTGGGCGACCAGTTGGGTGACTTCTTCAGTCAACTGACGGGTATTGGCGTAGTACATGCTGTGGGTGAAGCGGTAGATGAGCAGACCAGGCCGTGCCTGGGCGCCACTGACCAATACTTCGGGGTGCAGCTTGCCTGTCTCGGAGGGAGCCAGCAGCACGTTCTTCGGATGATAGCCTCTGCGCAGATGGTCAATGATCGACAGCACCATCGCCAGAATAATGCCCTGTTTCACTCCGACGAACACCACAGTCAAGAGGGTAATCAGGGCAACCCAAAACTCATTCCGGCGCTGCACATAGATGTTCTTCATGCCTTTGAAGTCGGTCAGCTCGATGCCGATCATAAACACGACGGCTGCCAGGACGGATTCCGGCATGTAAGCCAGGGGCGCCGTGAGGAACAGCAGCACCATCAGCACAATCAGCGCGGTCACCAACAGCGACAGTTGGCTCCGACCGCCTGCGCTATCTACCATCTGCGTCTTGGTCGGGCTGCCATTGACCACGAAAGTCCCCGACAGCGCGGCACCCACATTGGCGAGCGCCAAGCCGACCAGATCGATATCCTCACTGAAGGACTCGTTATAGCGGCTGGCGTAGGCGCGCGAGGTGGCAGCGCTTTGGGCGAGAATAACCACGAACATGGCAAAGGCTGTTGGTAGCAGCTGGCTCAGCAGGTCCAGGCTCCATTGCACTTTGGGTATCCCGATGTGCGGAAGCCCGCTAGGTACCAGGCCAAGGACCGGCATATAGGCGGCGAAGTTCAGCAACCAACTGAGCGAAATGGCTCCAACGACGGCAATCAGCGCTCCAGGAATCTTATGGGACAGTTTCCTGCTGCCGAGGATCACGACCAGCACCAGCAAGGCCACGGCAATTGCATGTCCGTTGAGCTGATTCAGCCGTTGCAACGTTGACCAGAGCTTACCCAGCACACCATGGCCCCCCTCCGGCAAGCCAAGCATTCCATCCAACTGTCCGAGTGCGACTTGAATTCCTACGCCTGTTAGAAAGCCAACGAGCACGGTGCGCGACAGGAAGTCCGCCATGAATCCAAGGCGCACCAGCCGGGCCAGGATCAGCAGGCCGGCAGCCATCAGTGCAAGCAATTCGGCAAGAGCCAAGTATTCATCCGTGCCAGTCGCAGCGAGCCCGACCAGTGCTGCCGATAAAATTGCAGCGGTCGCCGAGTCGGCGCCAACTACCAGATGTCGTGAGGAACCAAACAGGGCAAACAACACCGTCGGGATGAGCATGGTATAGAGCCCGGTAACGACGGGAGTACCGGAAATTTTCGTGTAACCCATGACCTCTGGAATCGCGAGTGCGGCCAGGGTGAGGCCAGCGACCACCTCAGCGGGAATCTGCTTCAGGTCTAACGGCAGCAAGCCTTGCAGAATGGGAAGATGGAATCTTTTGCGCTTAGTGGTTTCGGCCATTTTTCGCTCCAACACTTCATGGACTTGCTAGCAATTGCTGGCTACCGAGACCACATGCCAGCTTGGGAACTATCGAGCCACCTAAAAAATGTACCCGTCGAGATTTGCTTGACGGCGTTTTCGACCCTGTTGCGCTGTTGTTGGCAAGCGCCACGTCCCACCTGAACCGGCTCTACAGGGCCTACTGTGCCGGGATGGTCACCAGTGGGGTCTTCTCGCTGCTGTCGGTCTCTGAAAGGGTGAAAAAGAACATCACCGCCCCCAGCGCACGCTTGGCCGGCAGATTGCTGTCCTCGATCCAGTACCAGTAGTCGCGGTAGGGCACGGCGACGTAGGCGTGCTTGGGCCGTTCCTTGCTGCTATGGATGTGGATCTGCGTCGTCGGACTGTCCGCATTGCCGTCCTGGAAG
>NZ_JBOIBY010000550.1:0-2391 GCF_050739655.1 Pseudomonas sp.
GGGTAACCAGGCTGTACGAACCGGTAGAACGAGCGTGCATCTTGTCGTCTACCAAGTGGTTCAGCTTCAGCATGTACATGTAGCCAACGGTAACCGGGCGCTCGAACTTGTTGCCGGTACGGCCGTCAGTCAGCTGCATCTGGCCGCTTTCTGGCAGGTCTGCCAGTTTCAGCATGGCCTTGATTTCGCTTTCCTTGGCACCGTCAAACACTGGAGTGGCCATTGGAACGCCGCCACGCAGGTTTTGAGCCAGATCCAGGATTTCCTGGTCGGAGAACGTATCCAGCGCTTCGTTGCGACCACCGATCTGGTTGTAGATCTCATCCAGGAAGGTACGCAACTCAGCAACCTTACGCTGCTCTTCAACCATACGATTGATCTTCTCGCCCAGACCCTTGGCCGCGAGGCCCAGGTGGGTTTCAAGGATCTGACCAACGTTCATACGCGAAGGTACGCCCAACGGGTTGAGGACAACGTCGACCGGGGTGCCATTGGCATCGTGCGGCATGTCTTCGACCGGCATGATCACGGAGACCACACCTTTGTTACCGTGACGACCGGCCATCTTGTCGCCCGGCTGGATGCGACGGCGGATTGCCAAGTATACCTTGACGATTTTCAACACACCTGGAGCCAGGTCATCGCCCTGCTGCAGTTTGCGTTTCTTGTCTTCGAACTTATCGTCCAGCAGACGGCGACGATCAACGATGTAGGCCTGAGCCTTCTCGAGCTGCTCATTCAGAGCATCTTCAGCCATGCGCAGCTTGAACCACTGACCGTGCTCAAGACCGTCGAGGATTTCGTCAGTGATTTCCTGGCCTTTCTTCAGACCAGCGCCGCCTTCGGCGGTGTGACCGACTAGTGCAGAGCGCAGACGTTCGAAGGTAGCACCTTCAACGATGCGGAACTCTTCGTTCAGATCCTTGCGGATCTCGTCCAGCTGGGACTTCTCGATCGACAGGGCACGGCTATCACGCTCAACACCATCACGAGTGAAGACTTGAACGTCGATGACGGTACCTTTGGTACCGGTTGGTACGCGCAGGGAAGTGTCTTTAACGTCGCTGGCCTTCTCACCGAAGATCGCGCGCAACAGTTTTTCTTCCGGAGTCAGCTGGGTCTCGCCTTTCGGAGTGACCTTGCCAACCAGGATGTCGCCCGGGCCAACTTCGGCGCCGACGTAGACGATACCGGCTTCGTCCAGCTTGTTCAGTGCAGCTTCACCCACGTTCGGGATGTCCGCAGTGATTTCCTCTGGGCCAAGCTTGGTGTCACGCGCCACACAGGTCAGTTCCTGAATGTGGATCGTGGTGAAACGATCTTCCTGCACCACACGCTCGGACAGGCAGATGGAGTCTTCGAAGTTGAAGCCGTTCCATGCCATGAACGCGATGCGCATGTTCTGACCCAATGCCAGTTCACCCATGTCGGTGGACGGACCGTCGGCCATGATGTCGCTACGCTGAACCCGATCACCTTTACGCACCAGCGGACGCTGGTTGATGCAGGTGTTCTGGTTGGAGCGGGTGTACTTGGTCAGGTTGTAGATGTCGACACCGGCTTCACCGGTTTCAACTTCATCATCAGCAACACGAACCACGATACGGCTAGCGTCGACGGAGTCGATCACGCCACCACGACGAGCTACGACGCAAACGCCGGAGTCACGGGCTACGTTACGCTCCATGCCAGTACCTACCAGCGGCTTGTCAGCACGCAGGGTTGGTACAGCTTGACGCTGCATGTTCGAACCCATCAACGCACGGTTGGCGTCGTCGTGCTCGAGGAACGGAATTAGCGACGCAGCAACCGAAACTACTTGCTTCGGCGATACGTCCATCAAGGTGACGTCTTCTGGCGCCTTGACGGTAAATTCGTTCAGGTGACGAACAGCTACCAGTTCGTCGATCAGCACTTTCTTGTCGTTCATCGTGGCCGAGGCCTGAGCGATCACGTGATCGGCTTCTTCGATGGCGGACAGGAATACAATCTCGTCAGTGACCAGAGCGTCTTTCACCACTCGGTACGGGCTTTCAAGGAAACCGTACTGGTTAGTGCGCGCATAAGCAGCCAGGGAGTTGATCAGGCCGATGTTCGGACCTTCCGGCGTTTCAATCGGGCATACACGACCATAGTGAGTCGGGTGTACGTCACGAACTTCGAAGCCAGCACGCTCACGAGTCAAACCGCCAGGGCCGAGTGCAGAAACACGACGCTTGTGGGTGATCTCGGACAGCGGGTTGTTCTGGTCCATGAACTGCGAAAGCTGGCTGGAACCGAAGAACTCTTTCACCGCCGCAGCCACTGGCTTGGCGTTGATCAGGTCTTGCGGCATCAGGCCTTCGCTTTCAGCCATCGACAGACGCTCTTTGACCGCACGCTCAACACGTA
>NZ_JBOIBY010000551.1:0-6124 GCF_050739655.1 Pseudomonas sp.
CAGCCTTCGGCAGCTCCTACAGTGGATTTGTGCAATCCCGCCAAATGGGTTTCAGACAACAAAAAGCCCCGGCTCTTTCGAGTCGGGGCTTTTTGTTTTTGCGGGTTGAGGCTTACAGCGTCGGGTAGTCGATGTAACCCACTGGCCCCTTACCGTAGAACAACTCCGGACGCGGCTCGTTGAGCGGGGCGTCGGCTTTCAAGCGTGCCGGCAGGTCAGGGTTGGCAATGAACGGTACGCCGAAAGCCACCGCATCAGCCTTGCCGCTGGCCAGCCAGGCGTTGGCGCTGTCCTTGGTGAAGCGTTCGTTGGCAATGTACGGGCCGCCGAAGGCTTCCTTGAGTTGTGGACCCAGGCTGTCGGCACCTTCTTTTTCCCGCGAGCAGATAAAGGCGATGCCACGTTTGCCCAGTTCACGAGCGACGTAGGTGAAGGTCTCGGCGAGGTTGTCGTCGCCCATGTCATGGGAATCGGCGCGCGGAGCCAGGTGCACACCGACGCGGCCGGCGCCCCAGACTTCGATCGCGGCATCGGTCACTTCCAGCAACAGACGTGCACGGTTTTCCAAAGAGCCACCGTAGTTGTCGGTGCGCTGGTTGGTGCTGCTTTGCAGGAACTGGTCGAGCAGGTAACCGTTGGCACCGTGGATTTCCACGCCGTCGAAACCGGCGGCCTTGGCGTTTTCGGCGCCCGTGCGGTAAGCGTCGACGATGTCGGCGATTTCAGCGGTTTCCAGGGCGCGTGGGGTCGGGTAGTCGGACAGTGGACGAACCAGGCTGACGTGACCTTTTGGCTGGATGGCGCTCGGTGCAACCGGCGCTTCACCGTTGAGGTACAACGAGTGCGATACACGACCCACGTGCCACAGTTGCAGGAAAATCTTGCCGCCCGCGCCATGGATCGCCTTGGTCACGTTGGCCCAGCCACGCACCTGGTCGTTGGACCAGATGCCCGGGGTGTCCGGGTAGCCGACGCCCATCGGCGTGACCGAGGTGGCCTCGCTGAGGATCAGGCCAGCAGAGGCGCGCTGTACGTAGTATTCGGCCATCAGTGCGTTGGGTACGCGACCTTCGTCGGCGCGGCAGCGGGTCAGCGGTGCCATGATGATGCGGTTAGCCAGCTCGACGTCGCCCAGTTTGATCGGATCGAAAATAGTGGTCATCAAATCGCTCTCTTTTGAATATTAATGGGTAGCAGGGGCCAGCTCGGGATCACCGCTCTGACGGAAAGTAATCAGGGTCACCAGCAGGGCGAGCACGGCCAGTACGGCGGCCGCGAGCGGTACGCTGGTCAGGCCGAAGCCGTGGGCAATCACACTGCCGCCAACCCAGGCGCCCAAGGCGTTGCCGACGTTGAACGCGCCGATGTTCAGGGTCGAGACCAGGTTCGGTGCAGCCTTGCCGTAGGTCACCACGTTCACTTGCAGGGCAGGCACGGCGGCAAAACACGCGGTGGCCCAGAGGAACAGGGTGATTTCGGTCGGGATCAGCGCGACGCTGGTCCAGGTCAACACGGTGGACACCACGGCCATCGCGATGAAGACGCCGATCAGTGTCGCCGCCAGGCCCTTGTCAGCCAGTTTGCCGCCAATGATGTTGCCGACGGTCAGGCCCAGGCCGATGAGCATCAGGGTCCAGGTCACACCTTGGGGCGAAACGCCGGTGACTTCGCCCAACAGCGGCGCGACGTAGGTGAACAGTGTGAATACGGAGGCTGCGAACAACGCGGTCATGCTCAAGGACAACCAGATGCCGGCGCCCTTGAGGGCACGCAGTTCGGCGCGCATGTCGAGTTTTTCTTCATCGCGCTTGGCCGGCAAAAAGCGGATCAGGCCGATCAGCGCAATCACACCGATCACGGTCACTGCCCAAAAGGTCGAGCGCCAGCCAGCCTGTTGACCGAGCGCGGTACCCAACGGCACACCGAGCACGTTGGCCAGAGTCAGGCCAGTGAACATCAGGGCCACGGCCGAAGCGCGCTTGTTCGCAGGCACCAGGCCGGCGGCTACGACTGAACCGATACCGAAAAAGGCGCCATGACACAGGGCCGTCACCACGCGGGCAAACATCAGCACGTTGTAGTCACTGGCCACCGCGCAGAGCAGGTTGCCGATGATGAAAATGCCCATCAACGCCACCAGTGCTGCCTTGCGTGGCAGTTTGGCGGTGGCCAGCGCCATGAATGGCGCACCGATGGCCACGCCCAGGGCGTAACCCGTTACAAGCCAGCCGGCACCGGGGATCGACACACCCAGATCGGCCGCCACATTGGGCAACAAGCCCATGATCACGAACTCGGTGGTGCCGATGGCGAAGGCGCTCAAGGCCAATATAAGTAGCGAGAGGGGCATTTGTTTAATTCCTTTAGGCCGACTGACGTTAAGGGTCAGAGCTCTTTGCTGAAGATCTTGAGGAACTCCTGAATGGTTTCCTCATTACGTTTGAAGAAGTGCCACTGGCCGACTTTGCGGCTGCTGATCAGGCCGGCGCGTTGCAGGGTCGCCAGGTGTGCGGACACCGTGGACTGCGACAAACCGCAACGCTGATCGATCTGCCCGGCGCAAACGCCGTGCTCGTTGCTATGGGACTGGTCGGGGAATTCGACGGTCGGATCTTTGAGCCAGTGCAGGATGTCTCGCCGTACCGGATGCGCCAGGGCTTTTATTATTTCGTCGAGGTCAAGGTTCATGGTTGGGTGCTCGTGATCAGTAAAACGCTATATCGCGATGAAGCGAACTTTAAATCGCTATTTCGCGATATACCAATATGATTTTGCTCTGACGACAGAATAAATCGGTATATCGAGTTATAACGATACGTTGGGTGTAGATACCAGGGCGCAGTGCTAAGCTGCGCCCATGAACTATCTCGCACATCTTCATCTCGGTGGCCAGCGCCCCGGTCAATTGCTCGGCAGTCTGTATGGCGATTTCGTCAAAGGGCGGCTGCAAGGGCAGTTCGAGCCGGAGATCGAAACGGCCATCCAGCTGCATCGCAGCATCGACGTGTTCACCGATCGTCATCCTTTGGTGGACGCCTCGTTGTCGCGTTTTTCCCTCACGCGTCGGCGTTATGCCGGGATAGTCCTCGACGTGTTTTTCGACCATTGCCTGGCGCGCGACTGGCGGCTGTACGCCGATCGTCCACTGGAGGAGTTCACCTCGGACGTGTACCGGGTGCTGTCCAGCCAACAACAATTGCCGGAACGCCTGGCGAGGATTGCGCCGCACATGGTGGCCAATGACTGGTTGGGTTCGTACCAGGAATTCGAGGTGTTGGAGCAGGTACTGCGAGGGATTTCACGGCGCCTGACGCGGCCCGAGGAACTGGCGTTCGCGATGCAGGAATTGCGGCGGTTGTATGAACCGTTGAGCGAAGACTTTCGGTTGTTTTATCCGCAGTTGCAGGAATTTTCACAGATCTCGCAGACAGCCTAGGCACCTGTGGGAGCGGGCTTGCCCGCGATGACGGTGTGTCAGTCAAAGAGATGCCGACTGGTCCACCGCTATCGCGGGCAAGCCCGCTCCCACAGGGTTCCCGTGTATTCAAAAAATCAGGCGGCAATCGCAGGGCGCATGGGTGTTTGCTGTTTTTCCGGGATCGCCCCAAACAACGCCTTCTGCACCGCCTGCTGCGCCTCGAACGCCAGTGCCGCACGCTCACGACCTTCGCAGGCAATTGGCTTGAGCAGATGAATCTCCACCTCGCCCCGATCATTGGCAAACAGACGCATCAGGTGTGACAGCAAGTCATCATCACCAATGAACGGCGCCAGCGCGCATGGCTCGCCGTCACGCAGATAACGAATCGCCACCGGCTGCATGGCCACTTCGGAATCGATGGCGGCGGACAGCAGGCGACCGTGGAAGGTGCGCAGGGAGCGGCCATCGGTGGTGGTGCCTTCCGGGAACATCAGCAGCGGATGCGCCTGTTGCAGATGACGGGTCATCTGTTTGCGGATCAACTGGCTGTCGCCCGCGCCGCGACGGATAAACAGGCTGCCAGCCTTGGCCGCCAACCAGCCCGCCACCGGCCAGGTGCGCACTTCGGCCTTGGACAGGAAGGACAACGGCGTGAGCATTCCCAGCAATGGGATGTCAGTCCAGGACACATGATTGCTGACCCACAGCATCGGCGATTTCGGCAGCTCACCGCGCACGGTTACATCGAAGGGCAGGGCGTTGCTCAGGCGGGCCATGAAAAACCGCGACCAGCGCTGACGACGCGCCATCGAGTGGGCCATCCCAAGGCGCTCGAACAACCCGAACACACTGGCCATGCTCAAGCCCAGACTCACCACCAGCAACACTCGAGCGATTCGCGCGTATACGCGCAGTCGGCTCATTACACAGCCGCCTTGAAGTGTTTGGCGTAGCGCGGGCAGAGTTCATCGCGCTTGAGCAGGATGAACACGTCGGCCACCTGGAAATCTTCGTCCCAGCACGGCTCGCCGCAGATCTTCGCACCCAGGCGCATGTAAGCCTTGAGCAAAGGCGGCATTTCGGCGATCACGTTGGAAGGGATATCCAGCGCGGGTAGCGGTTTTATAGGCTCGGCGCGCAGGTGTTCGGTGCACAGGTAGCGTTCGCGCAGGCGCTGCATGATCGCGTGGGCCTGGATGCCGCCGTCGTGCATCGGAATGCTCGCGCAACCCATCAAGTAGCTGTAACCACCCTGGTTAAGCACTTCGGCCAATTCGCCCCACAGCACGGCGATGGTGCCGCCGTTGCGGTAGGCCGGGTCGACGCAGGTGCGGCCGATCTCCAGGATTGGGCCTTGCAGATTGACCAGGCCGTGCAGGCTGAATTCTTCTTCGCTGTAGAACTTGCCCAAGGTGCTGGCGGCCTTGTGGTCGAGCAAGCGAGTGGTCGCCACCAGACGCCCGGTGTTCAGGTCGCGCACGCCGATGTGGAAGCAGTGAACGTCGTAGTCATCCATGTCCAGACCCAATTCTGCGCCTTTGAGCCTGGCGTTGAATTCGCCGCTGAAGACGTTGAAGCGCAAGGCCTGGGCTTGCTGCAAAGCCTCGGCACCCACCAGGCGTTCGGCTTGCAGGCGGCGTTCGTTGCCGGTGTCGCTGATACGGGCGATCTGAGTCATGGCGATTCTCCGTGCGGGCTGCTCACCCGTCTTTGGGTTACAGCGGATCGACTTTCTTTATCCAGCCTTGTTGTGCAAAGTCAGGCTATGTAGCCCCGGTGTCATCGCCATTAAGCTTTGGTGATGCTTATATGACAGCCCAAAAGGAGCCTTCCATGCCCTGGCAAACCCTGCTGAATCGCCGTGATCGCCTGCCTGCCAACCCGGATCTGGGCGAAGGATTCGCGACGTTGTTACAGCATTTAGGCACCTTCACTCCGTTCGAATTGGCGGTGGCGGGCGCACGCTTGATGGCAACGCCGGGGCTGGCGTTTCTGGTTGGGTACCAGGCTGCGCTGCGCATGCTTTGGCCAAGTGCGCCACTGAGTCTGGGCGCCATGTGCGCGACCGAACAACGCAGCCTGCGCCCCGCCGACATGCAAACCCGGCTCAGTGGTTTGCGCCTGAGCGGATGCAAGGATTTCGTCACCGCAGGCGATGCCGCCGACTGGCTGCTGGTGGCCGCGCGCAGTGAAGAACCTGGCGACGATCCGCGCTTGAGCCTGGCGGTGATTTATCCCGGTGAGCCGGGCGTGCGGGTGGAACAACTGCCGGCGATACCGTTGATGCCGGACATCAGCCATGGCCGCTTGTTTTTGGATAATGCGTTGTGCGAACTGTTGGCGGGAGATGGTTGGGATGCTTACGTCAAACCGTTCCGCACCCTTGAAGACATCTATGTGCTGAGCGCCATGACAGCCTGGCTGTATGGCGTTGGCCAGGACAACGACTGGCCACAATCCTTGCAATTGCGCTTGCTGGCGCTCTTGGCCGGTTGCGCGGAAGTCAGCCGTCAAGCGCCAAGCCATCCGGCCGGGCATGTGTTGTTGGGTGGGTTGTTCGCGCAGTTCGAAGCGCTCAAGGCCGAGGTGAATCAGGCGTTGGCCGATGGGCCAGCAGAATGGGCGGCGATGTGGCAGCGGGATCGGGGGGTGATGGACCTGGCTGCGGGGGCGCGGGGCAAGCGTCTTGCCAAAGCATTGGCG
>NZ_JBOIBY010000552.1:0-1360 GCF_050739655.1 Pseudomonas sp.
GATCAAGTCAGGCAGGTCCTGATAGACCAGCCAGTCGGCGCCGATCAGGTCAGCCACGTCCTGGGTCGAGCGGTTGTGGGCGATCAGTTCGTGGGCGCTCGGCATGTCGATGCCGTAGACGTTCGGGAAACGCACAGCCGGTGCCGCGGAACAGAAGTAGACATTCTTGGCGCCCGCTTCGCGTGCCATCTGAATGATCTGCTTGCAGGTGGTGCCGCGAACGATGGAATCGTCCACCAGCATCACGTTCTTGCCGCGGAATTCCAGCTCGATCGCGTTGAGTTTCTGGCGTACGGATTTTTTCCGTGCAGCCTGACCAGGCATGATGAAGGTACGGCCGATGTAGCGGTTCTTCACAAAACCTTCGCGGAACTTCACACCCAGATGGTTCGCCAATTCCAGGGCCGCAGTGCGGCTGGTGTCCGGGATCGGGATGACCACGTCGATGTCGTGCTCAGGACGCTCGCGCAGGATCTTCTCGGCCAGCTTCTCACCCATGCGCAGACGCGCCTTGTACACGGATACGCCGTCGATGATCGAGTCCGGACGCGCCAGGTAGACGTGTTCGAAGATGCACGGCGTCAAGGACGGGTTGGTCGCGCACTGACGGGTGTGCAATTTGCCATCTTCAGTGATGTAGACCGCTTCGCCCGGAGCGAGGTCGCGAATCAGGGTGAAACCGAGCACGTCCAGGGAAACGCTTTCGGACGCGATCATGTACTCGACGCCTTCGTCGGTGTGACGCTGGCCGAACACGATCGGGCGGATACCGTGCGGATCACGGAAGCCCACAATACCGTAACCGGTGACCATCGCTACAACGGCATAACCACCTACGCAACGGTTGTGCACGTCGGTGACGGCGGCAAAGACGTCTTCTTCGGTTGGCTGCAACTTGCCACGCTGGGCCAGTTCGTGAGCAAACACGTTGAGCAGCACTTCCGAATCGGAGCTGGTGTTGACGTGGCGCAGGTCAGATTCGTAAATCTCCTTGGCCAGCTGTTCAACGTTGGTCAGGTTACCGTTGTGCGCCAGGGTGATGCCGTAAGGCGAGTTGACGTAAAACGGTTGGGCTTCGGCCGAAGTCGAGCTGCCCGCGGTCGGATAACGCACATGGCCAATACCCATGTGGCCGACCAGGCGCTGCATGTGACGCTGCTGGAACACGTCACGCACCAGGCCATTGTCCTTGCGCAGGAATAACCGGCCATCATGGCTGGTCACGATACCGGCAGCGTCCTGGCCGCGGTGCTGGAGGACGGTTAGCGCGTCATACAGCGCCTGATTGACGTTCGACTTACCGACGATACCGACGATGCCACACATGCGACGCAACCCCTACTTAATGGATCTGAACTGA
>NZ_JBOIBY010000553.1:0-11594 GCF_050739655.1 Pseudomonas sp.
AGGATGCGCAAGTGGCGAAAGCCGGGGCGCAGTGTCTAAAGTGAACCAACAAGCACCACAGATCCCCTGTAGGAGCGAGCTTGCTCGCGAAAAACCTGTAGACGCCGCGATCATTCAAGATGCTCGCGTCATCGTTAACGTTTTTCGCGAGCAAGCTCGCTCCTACAGGGGATCTGTGGTGCTTGTTGGTTCACTTTAGACACTGCGCCCCGGCTTTCGCCACTTGCGCATCCTGCTCTGCCTTGACCCCGGAAACCCCGACCGCGCCAATCACCTGGCCGCCGACAATGATCGGCACACCACCTTCGAGCGACGTCAGCAGTGGTGCCGACAAAAACGCGGTGCGGCCACCATTGACCATTTCTTCATAGCCTTTGGACTCGCGGCGCCCCAACGCTGAGGTGCGGGCCTTTTCGGTGGCGATGTAGGCACTGATGGGCGAGGCGCCGTCGAGGCGTTCGAGCGCCAGGGGATGGCCGCCGTCATCGACCACCACAATGGTCACCGGCCATTGATTGTTCTGGGCTTCGGTACGTGCCGCAGTGAGGATCTGGCTGACTTCAGCCTGGCTCAGGATGGCTTTGCTCTGCATAAAAATTCTCCGTGGGCTATTGGGAAAGGGCGTCTTCGACCAGTTCAATCCAGTGCCGGACCGGGGTTCGGCCCGCGCCGTCCAAGTGTGACTGGCAGCCAATGTTGGCCGTGACAATGATTTCGGGATAACCGCTTTCCAGGGCATTCATCCTGTTGTCGCGCAATTGCCGAGAAAGTTCCGGCTGGGTCAACGAGTAAGTGCCCGCCGAACCGCAGCACAGATGGCCGTCGGGTACGGTCGTCAGGTTGAACCCCAGGCGCATCAGCAACGCTTCGACCGCGCCTCCGAGTTTTTGCGCATGCTGCAGGGTGCAGGGGCAATGGAAGGCCACGCGTCGAGCGTTGTGAATGCCGAGCTGTTCCAGCGGTTCGTCACGCAACACTTCGACCAGATCCTTGGCCAAGGCACTCACTCTTTTGGCCTTGTCGGCATAGGCCGGGTCGCGCTCCAGCAGATGCCCGTAGTCCTTGATAAAGGCACCGCAACCGCTGGCGGTCTGCACGATGGCTTCGGCGCCTTTTTCAATGCTCGGCCACCAGGCGTCGATGTTGTGCCGGGCGCGATCAAGGCCCGAGGCCTGGGCGTCGAGGTGATAATCCACGGCGCCGCAACAACCGGCTTCGCGAGCGGGTGTGACGCTGATGCCCAGTCGATCGAGGACGCGCGCGGCGGCGACATTGGTATTGGGAGACAACCCCGGTTGCACGCAGCCTTCAAGCATCAGTACGTGGCGGGCATGGTGGGTGGCGGGGCGCTCCTTGGTCACTGGCGTGCTGCGCGGCAACTTGCTTTGCAGTGCACCGGGCAGCAACGCCCGGAACATCTGGCCGCTGTTTACCAGGCCTTTGAACAGCTCCGGATGCGGCACCAGCGTGCGCAGCCCTTCACGCAGCAGACGCTGGCCGAGGGGGCGCGGCACTGCCGCATCGACGACGGCCCGGCCGATGTCCAGCAAGTTGTGGTAGTCGACGCCCGAAGGGCAGGTGGTTTCGCAATTGCGGCACGACAGGCAGCGATCCAGATGTTGCTGGGTTTTCTGCGAGACCTCATTGCCTTCCAGCACTTGCTTGATCAGATAGATGCGCCCTCGCGGCCCGTCCAGTTCATCGCCCAGCAGTTGATAGGTCGGGCAGGTGGCATTGCAGAAACCGCAGTGCACGCAAGTGCGCAGGATACTGTCGGCTTCTGCTGCACGGGGCAGTCGGCGGGCGTTTTCACTCAAGGTGGTCTGCATGGTTCAAAACTCCGCGTACAGGCGTCCGGGATTGAAAATGCCTTGGGGATCGAGTTGCTGCTTGAGGTTGCGGTGATAACGCATCAGTGCATCGGGCAATGGCTGGAACGGACTATCGGTGAAACCGTGGCTGTAGCAGGTCACGTGCCCGCCAGCCTCGCGGACCACCTGGCGAATGAACGACGCCTGGGCGTCGGATTTGAGCCAGCGCTGGGCGCCGCCCCAGTCGATCAGTTGCCGGCCCGGCAGGGACAGGCGCGGTGTGTTGTTCGGCAGGGACAGACGCCACAGCGGCTGGTCCTCGTCGAAGAAGCTCAAGCGCTGTTCGTTGAGATCGGCCCAGTAAGTCGATTCCAGGTGTTCACCGCCCAAACGGTCATGGGCCGCCGTCACCGAGCCTTCGCCGCCTTCGAGCCGCAAGTGCAGGCGCTCACCGTCATGGCACGCGGCGCTGATCGGCAAAGGTTGCTGGCCCCATTCCGCCAGGCGCAACAGGGCGCGTTCGGTGTTCATTTCCAGGCTGATACTCAAGGCTTTCCGAGGTTTTGGCAGGACCTTGAGCGACACTTCCGTGATCAGGCCCAAGGTGCCGTAACTGCCGGCCATCAGCCGCGACAGGTCGTAGCCGGCGACGTTTTTCATCACCTCGCCACCGAAGCGCAAATGCTTGCCCAGGCCAGTTATCACCCGTGTGCCCAGGACGAAATCGCGGACCGAGCCGGACCACGGCCGACGCGGTCCCGACAGCCCGCAGGCGATCATGCCGCCCACGGTGGCGTCATCGCCGAAGGAGGGCGGTTCACAGGGCAACATCTGCTGCGCAGCGTCCAGTACTTGCTTGAGTTCGGCCATAGGCGTGCCGCAGCGCACCGTGATCACCAATTCGGTCGGGTCGTAGCTGACGATGCCTCGGTGCGAACGGGTGTCGAGTATTTCTCCCGCGGTCATGCGGCCGAGAAACGCCTTGGTGTTGGCACCCTGCAGGCGCAACGGTGTGGCATTTTGCAGCGCCCGGTTGACCTGCTCCAGCAGCGCCGCGCTGTCATCCATATCGACTGGATCGTGCATCAGAAGCGCTCCAGGTCAGGGAAGGGCAATTGCCCTGCGTGCACGTGCATCGCGCCAAATTCGGCGCAGCGGTGCAGGGTCGGGATGTTCTTGCCGGGGTTGAGCAGGCCGCTGGGATCGAACGCTGCCTTGACCGCATGGAACAGGGTCAGCTCATCACTGTTGAACTGCGCGCACATCTGATTGATCTTTTCGCGACCCACACCGTGTTCACCGGTAATGCTGCCGCCCACCTTCACACACAGCTCCAGGATCTTGCCACCCAGGGCTTCGGCGCGATCCAGTTCACCGGGTTGGTTGGCATCGAACAGAATCAGCGGGTGCATATTGCCGTCACCAGCGTGAAATACGTTGGCCACCCGCAAGCCATATTCGTTGGAGAGCTCGGCAATCGCCTTGAGGACGCCGGGCAGTTCGCGGCGCGGGATGGTGCCATCCATGCAGTAATAGTCCGGTGACAGCCGACCTACAGCCGGGAATGCATTCTTGCGACCGGCCCAGAACCGCACGCGTTCGGCCTCGTCCTTGGCCAGGCGCACTTCGGTGGCACCGGCCTGTTCGAGCACTTGTCGCACGCGGTTGCAGTCGTCGTGCACGTCGGCCTCAACGCCGTCGAGTTCGCACAACAGAATCGCCTCGGCCTCCACCGGATAACCGGCGTGGATGAAGTCTTCAGCGGCGCGGATCGCCAGGTTGTCCATCATTTCCAGGCCTCCGGGAATGATCCCGGCAGCAATGATGTCGCCTACGGCGCGGCCGGCCTTTTCCACCGAATCGAACGCCGCCAGCAGCACCTTGGCGGACTGGGGTTTGGGCAGTAATTTGACCGTCACTTCGGTGATCACCCCGAGCATGCCTTCGGAGCCGGTGAACAGTGCCAGCAGATCGAGGCCCGGGGAATCGAGGGCATCGCAGCCCAGGGTCAGGTGTTCGCCATCGACGGTCAGGATGTCGACCTTGAGCAGGTTATGCACGGTCAGCCCGTATTTCAGGCAGTGCACGCCACCGGCGTTTTCCGCGACGTTGCCGCCGATGGAGCAGGCGATTTGCGAAGAAGGATCAGGCGCGTAGTACAAGCCATACGGCGCGGCGGCCTGGGAAATCGCCAGGTTGCGCACGCCTGGCTGAACCCGTGCGGTACGGGCGGCGGGGTCGATCTGCAGGATCTGGTTGAAGCGCGCCATCACCAGCAGCACGCCTTTTTCCAACGGCAATGCACCGCCGGACAAACCGGTCCCGGCACCACGGGCGACCACCGACACCCGCCGCTCATGACACAGGCGCAGCACCCCTTGCACCTGCGCGATGTCACGGGGCAACACCACCAGCATCGGCGTGGTGCGGTAGGCGGAAAGCCCGTCGCATTCGTATGGCTTGAGTTCTTCCTGCTGGTGCAGGATTTCCAGGTCGGGCATCTGCGTGTGCAGGGCTTGCAACAGCGCGGCTTTATCGACGCTGGGCAACGCGCCGTCAACGCGTTCATCGTAGAGAATGTTCATTGGCGTACGACCCTCGTCTTGTTGTTATGTGAGGTCTGACTGGAGTCTACAAAACACCACGCCCGGACGATGAACCCGGGCGTGATCAAGGTTTAGCAGAGATAGGCTGTCACTGGATTCAATGTCCGCCCACCACCATATGACTGAACGGTGCGACATATGCTTGCAGCGTCACCAGCCCGCCGACCAGGATCGCCAGGATGATCGAGTGGAAGAACACGTAGCGCAGAATCTCCCCTTCATGGCCATACCAGCGGGTGGCCGTTGAGGCGACCACGATCGACTGCGCATCGACCATCTTGCCCATGACCCCGCCAGAACTGTTGGCGGCGGCCATCAACACCGGACTCAGGCCCAATTGCTCGGCGGTGACCCGTTGCAAACCGCCGAACAGCACGTTGGAGGCGGTGTCCGAGCCCGTCAGCGCCACGCCGAGCCAACCAAGCAAGGTGCCGAACATCGGGTAGAAAATCCCCGTCGCGGCAAAGGCCAGGCCCATGGTCGCGTCCAGCCCCGAATATCGCGTGAGGAAGCCCAGGGCGAGCATTGCGGTGATGGTGATCAGTGAATAGCGCACTACCCAAAGGGTTCGCAGGTACTGATGGATCAGTTGCGGGATCGAGTAGCCCATCAACAATCCACCGACAATCGCTGCCAGCAGGATGCCGCTACCGGTCGCGGTGAACCAGGTGAATTTGTACACCGCTTCTTCGACTTTCGGCGCGGGCACCACCGGTGGGACCTTCTCGATCTGCTGGTGAATGGTGGTGAAGGTCAGGACCGGGGCGAAAACCGGGTTGGCTTCGCGCAGCGGTTTGCCCTGCGGGTCGAGCTTGGCGGCGCTGGTGGCCGGATCGATCGCCGGGCGGGTATCGAACATGTTCTTGAAGTTCTGGGTGCCCCAGGCGAAGACGAAGATGGTGAGGATGATCCACGGCATCCACGCGCGCATCACGGCTTTCTTCGAGTCACTGGAGAAGGCGGCGGATGGCGTGGTTTTGGATTCATATTCGGCGTCGATCTTCGAATCGTCGACCCGCCCGGTCAGTGCGGCGGACGTGTGCACGGTGGCTGGTTTCCAGACCTTGAGGAAGCCCGTCAGGCACGCCATGGAAATCAGCGCGGCAATCACGTCCACCAGCATCGGTCCGTGATAGTTGGAGACGATGAATTGCGGAACCGCAAAACTGACACCGGTGACGAGGATCGCCGGCCAGATTTCCAGCATCTTGCGCCAACCGGCGAAGGCCCAGATCAGCCAGAACGGCACGATCACCGAGAAGAATGGCAGTTGCCGACCGACCATCATCGACAGTTCCATTTCATCCAGCCCGGTGACTTTGGCCAGGGTGATGATCGGCGTACCCAGGGCACCGAATGCCACGGGGGCGGTGTTGGCGATCAGCGCCAGGCCCGAGGCGGCCAGCGGCGAGAAGCCCAGCCCGATCAAAATCGCCCCGGTCACCGCCACCGGCGTACCGAAACCCGCCGCACCTTCGAAGAATGCGCCGAAGCAGAAAGCGATCAGCAGCAACTGCAGGCGTCGGTCATCGGTGATCCGCGCCAGGGAATCCTGCAGCACTTTGAACGAGCCGTTCTCGGTGGTGAGCCGGTGCAAAAAGATGATGTTCAACACGATCCAGCCGATCGGCAACAGACCGTTGGCCGCTCCGTACAACGCAGCGGAACCGGCCATGTTGGCGGGCATGCCGAAAGCGAAGATGGCAATCAATAGCGCCGAACCCAATGCGAGCAGTGCCGCCAAGTGAGCCTTGACGTGGAAGAACGCGAGGGCTGCGAGCATCACCACCACCGGGACGGCGGCCAGGAGGGTTGAAATTAGCGGGTTGTTGAACGGATCGTAGATTTGCTGCCAGACCATTTACCACCTCTGCTTTTTATTGTTGGATGTGCAGACCCCAAGGGGGGCGGTGGCCTGAAGTATAGGTGGCATTTAGCTGCTGTCAGATTCGGCACCCGGACCTGCGAATTCGAGGGGTTGAGCTAGCCTTTCCAGTTAGGTTCGAGTACAGCCGTCGGGAGGAAAACAGCAATGACTGAGCGCCATCTGGAACACAAGGAAACGCTATCGAACGGATGCAGCATCCGGGTCAAAGCCGAAATTCTTAAAGATGGATCGCTTGGAATGTTCATCGGCGTCTACCGGCCGGACGGCTCGGTGATCGACGAAAATCACGACCCCAAGCCGCACATGCTCGACATGGAGGCGGCGATGGATTGGGGGATTGATATTGCCAAGGGCATCGGCAATAGCCAGCGCAGTTTGTAATGGCGGTAATACGATTACATTGGTCCGGGATGCGATAGCATTTTTGGGTTTTGCAGCACCGGCCGAAGAACGAAATCGGTCTAAAAACACCGACCCACGCGCTGAACGTTTTGCTACTCTGAAGTTGTAGGCGAAAACGCAGACTGATGCGCAAGCGGATAGCGAGGACGCGTGGGGCGCGCTCCGAAGGGTACACGGTTAGAAAGATCTCCGCGCTGAGATCCAGCCCTTATGCCGTGTGAAGCAGGACAGCGCATATAGCTGTTTCTGTGAGAGTCCTGAGAAACCTCGTAAGCCAGAGACCAGCACTGGCCGCCTACAATGGCTCTCGAAGCCTACTTGTGCAGCTGCATACATTCAGTCTGCCAAGATCAAATGCCCCGGAGTGTCGGGGCATTTGTTTGTCTGGCTTTCCAAAAGCGCCGTTGTCGCTGGCGCTATCCCATCAAACCAGATTGATCGTAACGTCGATGTTGCCTCGGGTGGCCTTGGAGTACGGGCACGTCTGATGGGCTGCGTCCACCAGCGTGCGGGCCAGCGTGGGGTCAACGCGCGGCAGGCTGACGTTCAGACGCGCCTGGAGGAAAAACGCGTTATCGGTCTTGCCCAGGTCTATTTCGGTCGCGACGCTGACGTCAGCCGGCAGATTCACCTGCAACGCAGAGGCGGCTTTGCCCAGCGCGCCGATGAAACAGGCCGACCAACCGGCACCCAACAGTTGCTCAGGATTGGTGCCGCTACCTGAAGAGCCCGGCGCAGAAAGCTTGATGTCCAGACGCCCGTCGTCGCTGCGCGACTCGCCTTGACGACCGCCGGTGGTGACAGTCTTGCCGGTGTACAGCACGGTTTCGATTTGATTGATCATGGGGGTTCCTGCAAAAGAATTTGGGTGCTTGAGCACTTGCCTCAAGTGCGGCCCACTTTTTCATCCTTATGTAGGTGGTGTGTGTCATGAACCGAGGGTTGTGTATGACTGTGTAGCTTGCCAGGGGAAAGCTACACAGCGATACAAATCCGGTGCTTCGGCCATTCTGGAAATCAAAAGATCGCAGCCTCGTTGCACTCGACAGCTCCTACAGGGGTGTGGGTGCTTGGTGAGATTGGGTACGACACAAATCCGTAGGAGCCGGCTTGCTGGCGATGATCGTCAATGCTCTGCGTTTTGTCAGGCTGATCGCGTCCAGTTAGGCGGATGCTCATGGGCTGGGTTCATTAAATCTGCAGACGGCTACACCCGTGTATCTCAACGTATCAGCTTCCGCGCAAGCTACTTGCACATACAAAAACACCTCTGATGGGACACGAACCCGATACACGAGGGCTGCGTAATGGGGCTGCCGCACAACGGCGCTGCCGCACAACATCTCGCGCACATTTACCCCGCGCTCATTGGAGAATTGCGATGTCCCGAAACAACAAAACCAACGCCGCCAGCCTGCTCGGCGTCGCCATCGTCGCCGCGGCACTCACCGCATTCGCAGGTCTGTCTCAAGCCCAGGAGACCAAAGCTGCCGCCGATGCCGGCCAGGCACCCGCCAAGAACTGGCAAACCGGCATCAAGCGTACCGATCTGATTCATCGCGACCTCGATGTAGAAGGGCGGGAGGTGATTCAAGTGCTCGTCGATTTCGATCCGGGTGTCGTGTCGCCAAAACACTCTCATCCTGGTGTCGAAGTCGCCCACGTGATTTCAGGGACGTTTGAGTACGAGATTCAAGGCCAGCCAAATGTCACGCTCAAGGCCGGTGATTCCTTGTACATCCCGGCTGGCACCGTGCATAAGGCGACGAACGTCGGTAAAGACAAGGCTTCGGAACTGGCAACCTACATCGTCAAGAAAGACGTACCGCTGTTGAAAGTGGAGCAGTAAGCATCTGAGTTGGCGTCAGCCCGCCTGCAGGTGGGCTCGGCGCTGTTCAACCTTGTTCCTGTTTCGTGACCAATGCCCGGCCGCCCAGCGCAATCAGGCAGGCAACACCCATCAACGCCAAGGCAACGGTAAAGGTCATGCGCATGCCGCTGGCAATTGCCTCGGGTTGCGCGGTGCTGATATCGGCACTCGCCGAAGTAATGCCAAACACCGCCCCCAATACCGATGCACCGGTGATCAGGCCCAGATTGCGTGACAGGTTGAGTAAACCGGACACCACACCACGTCGATCAGCCTGCACCTCGGCCATGACCGCAGTGTTGTTGGCGGTCTGGAACACGGCATAACCCAGGGTGATGACCACTATCGGAACCATGTAGCCGCCCAGGCCGTAGCGGCTTGGCAATACCGACAGCAGGAAACAGCCGAGCGCGATGGCGATAAGTCCGCTGAACGTCATGGTTTGCGCACCGAATCGATCGGTCATTCGCCCGGCGGGCACACCCGTCAACGCCGCGACCAGCGGCCCGACAGACATTACCAATCCAACCTCGACAGCGTTCAACCCAAGGCCTTGCGCGAGGTAGAACGGCCCGACCACAAGGGTCGCCATCATCACCGTCGTCACCAGCAGGCTCATGGCGAGGCTGCCACTCAATTGCGGGTCACGGAACATCGCCGGACGAATCAATGGCGCAGCCACGCGCTTCTCAATCCACACAAACAGTCCGCCACCCAGGCAAGTGGCCAACAGCAGCGTGATATTCAACGGGCCGAACTGCCCGTGTCCAAGGGTCATGGCCAGCGCATAGGCGCTGAGGGTAAGGACAAGAAACAGGGTGCCCAGCGGATCAAACAGGGCCCGTGATGCGTTTGAATTGCGCTGATCGGCGGGCAAATGGCGCAGTGCGAGCAGCAAGGTCAGCAGCCCTAAAGGCACCGTGATCAGGAACATCGCCCGCCAGCCGAACTGGCCAATCAGCAAACCGCCCATCGACGGTCCCAGGGCCGTGCCAATGGCCGACATGGTTCCTAGAAGCCCCATGGCGCGGCCGGTCTTCTCCTTGCTCACGGTTTCACCGACAAATGCCATGGTCAGCGCCATCATGATTGCCGCACCCAGACCTTGCAGCGCCCGCGCACCTATCAGCAGTTCAAGGCTCGGTGCCAGGCCGCACAAAACCGAAGCCAGCGTGAACAAACCAATACCGGACAACAACAGGCGCCG
The DNA here is from genome assembly GCF_050739655.1 of Pseudomonas sp. GTDB lineage: Bacteria > Pseudomonadota > Gammaproteobacteria > Pseudomonadales > Pseudomonadaceae > Aquipseudomonas. The sequence goes on from NZ_JBOIBY010000553.1 coordinate 9,785, forward strand.
CCGCCCGATGAGATCGCCAAGCCGGCCGACACTGACAATCAACGTGGTAATGGCCAGCAAGTACGCAAGGACCACCCACTGCACCTGTTGAAAGGAAGCGTCGAATACCCGGGTCAGCGTTGGCAACCCGACATTGGCAATGCTGGTGCCGAGCGAAGACAACAGCATCGACAACGACAGACTGGCCAAGGCCCATTTCACGAACGACGCCTGTTGCGCAGTTTCAGGGTTTGCGGTTCCGGCGTTCATAGGTGTCCTCACGTTTGCTCACTCCCGATTGGAGCTATCGCAAAGCTACGCCGGCACCTAACATGGCGGAAGACGCACCGATTGCACTGATTACATGCACCAAACGCCATCTCAACTAGCTGGGGCGCTACATGTCCACTCCCGATTTCAATTTGTTGGTGACGCTGGATGTACTGCTGGCAGAAGGCAGCGTGGCGCGCGCCGCCAAGCGCCTGCGCTTGAGCCCGTCAGCGATGAGCCGAGCGCTGGCGCGCTTGCGCGAGACCACGGGTGATCCGCTGCTGGTGAGGGCGGGACGCAGCCTGGTGCCCACACCTCGGGCGATTGAACTGCGCGACCGGGTTCGTCAGTTGGTGCAGGACACCGAAGCGGTATTGCGTCCGGCCGAGCAGCCGGACCTTACGCAGCTGACACGTACCTTCACCCTGCGCACCAGCGAAGGTTTCGTCGAAAACTTTGGTGCGGCGCTGATTGACCGTGTCGCCGTGCAAGCGCCGGGTGTGCGGCTACGCTGGTTGCACAAAGTCGACAAAGACAGCGATGCGTTGCGTGAAGGGACGGTCGATCTGGAAACGGGTGTCGTTGGCAAAGCGACTGGGCCTGAACTGCGCACCCAAGGCCTGTTCCGCGACCGCTTCATTGGCGTGGTGCGCTCGGGGCATCCGCTGTGTGAGGGCGATATATCGGCCGCGCGCTATGCGGCTGGTAGCCACATCAGCGTATCGCGAAGAGGGCAGGACAAAGGTCCAATTGACGAAGCTTTGGCGTTGCTGGGGCTGGAGCGGAAGATCGCGACGATCGTTGGCGGCTTCTCGACGGCGCTGGCGCTGGCAAGATCCACTGACCTGATTGCCAGTGTGCCCGAACGCCACTCCGCCAGCCTGCGATCCGGCATGTATAGCTTCGTGCTGCCGGTGACGATGCCGCCGTTCACGGTGGCCATGCTCTGGCATCCACGGCTGGATGCCGATCCGGTACACCGTTGGCTACGCACCTGCCTGCGTGATGTGTGTGCACCGGCAGAAGATAAAACGCTTTTAAAAACTCAATGAGCGCGACGAGCGTGGGGCATTTTGAGCCATTTCGATCTCCAGCAAATGCTCGGCCAGAATGTCATTGAGAAAGCGGAACTGATCGTTGAGCCCGACCACTTCGTTATTGAAGTGATGACCGGCTGCCGGAATCAACAGGTCTGAGAATTTTTCGTTGAAAGCCAGGGTCAATACCTTACGGGACTCGAATTGCTGCGAGTAGTAGTTGTTGCCGAACACCGGAAAGCTCACGGCCAGGGTGACTTCGTTGATCATGACGTGCGCTCCTCGGAAATTACGAACCAGCCAAATACGCTCAACGTGAAGGCCGTCAGGGCCAGACAGGTCAGGAGATGGATCAGCATGATTCGACCCTCCGCTACAGGGTTTCGTGTTGGGTTGAAACTGATCCTACGCTGACGGTGGTGGGGCGGAAGGCAATCGTGGCGATTGTGAATATCGATGGGAGTGATGGGCGGGCTTAAGAACTGTAGGAGCGAGCTTGCTCGCGAAAAACGTTAACGATGACG
>NZ_JBOIBY010000554.1:0-1024 GCF_050739655.1 Pseudomonas sp.
GCTCCTACAAATGCCTTAACTGACCGGCATTAGGGCAAGCCTCGCTCCTACAGATGCTTGTAGGAGCGAGGCTTGCCCGCGAAGGGCCGTTAATCGGTCTTACGCCTGACCACCACTGCGATCAATCGCAAACCCTGCCCAGCTCTGGCTCACCGGCATCAACTCCAGCGTGTTGATGTTGATGTGTGCTGGCGCATTGAGAATCCAGAAGATGGTGTCCGCGATGTCCTGGGGCTGGATCGGCTCGGCGCCCGCGTAGGTGGCGTCGTAACGTTTTTGATCGCCGCCAAAACGCACCAACGAAAACTCACTCTCGCACAAGCCTGGCTCGAGGTTACTCACCCGTACGCCCGTGCCTTGCAGATCGCAGCGCAGGCTCAGGGAGAATTGTTGAACGAAGGCCTTGGTCCCGCCATACACATGGCTGCCCGGATATGGGTAGCTGCCAGCGACGGAACCCAGGTTGACGATACCGGCGCCACGACCGTGGGCGATCAGGCGCGGCAGCAGCAGGCGCGTGGCGTACAACAGGCCCTTGATGTTGGTATCGACCATGGTGTCCCAGTCGTCCAGGCTGCACTTGGGCGCCGGGTCAGCGCCCAGTGCCAGGCCGGCGTTATTGATCAGCCCGCGCAATTTGGCAAAGGAAGGCGGCAGGTTGGCAATGGCTTCTTCCATGGCCTTGCGATCCCGCACATCGAGTACCAGACCATGCACTTCGGTCTGCTTCGACAGCTCGGCGCATAGAGCGTTGAGGCGTTCTTCACGACGGCCGGTCAGCACCAGTTTCCAGCCGGCCTCGGCAAAACGACGGGCACAAGCTTCACCAAAACCGGAGGTTGCGCCGGTAATAAACAGGGTGTTGGACATCGTGTTCTCCTTGCTTCGGCTGAAGGTCAGCCATTGGAATGGACAATCAGCAGGCAGCATGCCCGGCTGGGCACTCACGGGCAACCACGTTACCCCACTGTAGGAGCTGCCGAAGGCTGCGATCTTTTGATCTTGCTCTTTAAAATCAAAAGAT
>NZ_JBOIBY010000555.1:0-4792 GCF_050739655.1 Pseudomonas sp.
TGCAGCGGTTTTGGAGTGTCCATTGGAAGGCTCAGAGTCGCTGTAAACGGTGATCTTGCAGAGGATAGCCCTGTTCGCGGTAGAAACGGAAACTCTCCCGCGCGGCCGCTCTGATCGTCGGATCTTCCACCACCACTTCCGCCACTCGGGCGAACTTGTTGGCGAAGGCCGGGACTTTCAGGTCGAGGTTGACCAGCAAATCCTGGTGCTGACCGCAATCGTCACCCAGGCCCAGGACAATCAAGCTATCCGGTTCGCTTTCGGCGGAGCCGTGGGGCACGAAGCTTTCACCCTTGAACGTCCAGAGGCGTGCGTCGAGATCGTCACGCTGGGCAGCGTCGCTGCAATGCAGGTAGACACGGTGGCCCATGCGCCAGGCTTTTTCGGTGAGCTTGCAGGCGAAATCCAGGCGTGCCGAAGGATCGGCGCTGGGCAGGATATAGAAGTCGACTTTGGTCATTGCGGTTCCAGAGCGGCAAGCGGCGCCACCGAAAAGTGACGCCGCCGCCCATCAACGGTTTCAGGCTTTGGCGCGGTCCAGCAGGTATTGGGTCAACAGGGGAACCGGACGGCCAGTGGCGCCCTTGTCCTTGCCGCCGCTGGTCCATGCGGTGCCGGCGATGTCCAGGTGCGCCCAGTTCAGGTTCTTGGTGAAGCGCGACAGAAAGCAGGCAGCGGTGATGGTGCCGGCTTTCGGGCCGCCGATGTTGGCGATGTCGGCGAACGGGCTGTCGAGCTGCTCTTGATACTCATCGAACAACGGCAGTTGCCAGGCGCGATCGTCGGCAGCCTTGCCGGCGCTCAACAGTTGGCCAATCAGTTCATCGTTGTTGCCCAGCAGGCCCGAGGTGTGCGAGCCCAGTGCAACCACGCAGGCACCGGTCAGGGTGGCGATGTCGATCACCGCTTGCGGCTTGAAGCGCTCGGAGTAGGTGAGGGCGTCACACAACACCAGACGGCCTTCGGCGTCGGTGTTGAGGATTTCCACGGTCTGGCCGCTCATGGTGGTGACGATGTCGCCCGGGCGCGAAGCGTTGCCGCTCGGCATGTTCTCGGCGCAGGCCAGGATGCACACCAGGTTGATCGGCAGCTTCAGTTCGAGCACGGCACGCAGGGTACCGAACACGCTGGCGGCGCCGCCCATGTCGTACTTCATTTCATCCATGCCGGCGCCCGGCTTGAGGCTGATGCCGCCGGTGTCGAAGGTGATGCCTTTACCCACCAGTGCGTAAGGCTTCTCGGATTTTTTGCCGCCGTTGTATTGCATGACGATCAGGCGCGGCGGCTGGGCGCTGCCCTGGCCAACAGCGTAGAACGAGCCCATGCCCAGGGCTTTGATCTTCTTCTCGTCGAGGACTTCGACTTTCAGGTCCTTGAATTCCTTGCCGAGGTTTTTCGCTTGCTCACCGAGGAAAGTCGGGTGGCAGATGTTCGGCGGCAGATTCCCCAGGTTACGGGTGAAGGCCATGCCGTTGGCGATTGCAGTGGCGTGGGTCACGGCGCGTTGCACTTCAGCCTGAGCGGCCTTGATGGTCAGCAGGGTGATTTTCTTCAGGGCGCGCGGTTCGGCTTTCTGGCTTTTGAACTGGTCGAACTGGTACTCGCCGTCCACCAGGGTTTCGGCCAGCAGGCGGGTCTTGCCGTAGCTGTCACGACCCTTGACCACGATTTCGTCCAGGGCCAGTACCGCGTCGCTGCCGCCCAGGCCTTTGAGGGTGTTGAGTACGCCAGCGATGATTTTGCGGAATGGGCGATCACCCAGTTCTTCATCCTTGCCCACGCCCACCAGCAACACGCGTTCGGCTTTCAGGTTCGGCAGGCTGTGCAGCAACAGGCTCTGGCCGACTTTGCCGGCCAGGTCGCCGCGCTTGAGGACGGCGCTGATCGCGCCACCGCTGAGTTCGTCGAGCTGCATCGCGACGGCGCCGAGCTTGCGGCCTTCACCGGCGGCGACCACCAGCGTGGCGGTTTTCAACGTTTCCGGGTTAACGCTTTTTACAACCAGTTCCATGTCCGGGTCCCTGAATTTGATGAGTCAACACGCAAGCGCTCGACAATGTGTGTGCGTCGTTCGCTTATAGATAGAAGGCGCCAGGATCGGCTGGCGACGAAGGCCGCAGTTTGAACCTCGCTACCGGCGCCTGACAACCCTCGGTTGTACGAATGGAGGAGCGAGCTCGCTCGCGAAGAACGCTAGAGCATCGTGGGGTTTCAGGCTTTGCGCGTTATCGTTCACGTCCTTCGCGAGCGAGCTCGCTCCTACAGGGGGCGCAATGCATTGCGCAGTGACAGGCGCACTCAATCACAGGATAATGCGCCATCTTTTTTCGGCGGCTCTGCCTTGCGGGCTGTCTGATATGTTTGCTTGTTTGGCCGCCTTAGCCTGACAACCCTGGAGTGTCTGGTTTGATCGTCTTCCGTTATCTATCCCGCGAAGTATTGTTGACCTTGAGCGCCGTCAGTGCCGTGCTGCTGGTCATCATCATGAGCGGACGCTTCATCAAGTACCTCGCTCAGGCCGCTTCGGGTCTACTGGATCCGGGTTCGCTGTTCCTGATCATGGGCTTTCGTCTGCCGGGTTTCCTCCAGCTGATCCTGCCGCTGGGCCTGTTTCTCGGGATCCTGCTCTCGTACGGTCGCCTGTACCTCGAAAGTGAAATGACCGTGCTGTCGGCCACCGGCATGAGCCAGCAACGCCTGTTCCGCATAACGCTATTCCCGGCCACCCTGGTGGCGCTGGTCGTGGCCTGGTTGAGCCTGAGTCTGGCACCACAAGGTGCCAATCAATTCCAGTTGCTGCTGAACAAACAGGATGCCCTGACCGAGTTCGATACCCTGGAGCCGGGTCGTTTCCAGGCACTACGTGACGGCACCCGCGTGACCTACACCGAACAATTGTCGGACGATCGCATCAATCTGACTGGCGTGTTCATTTCGCAGAAAAACATCAGTTCCGACCAAAAAGACCGCGGGATTTCCGTGCTGGTGGCTGAAAAGGGTCGCCAGGAAATCCGTCCTGACGGTAACCGCTACCTGATCCTCGACAATGGCTACCGCTACGACGGTAACCCGGGGCAGGCCGATTATCGGGCGATCAAGTATGACGAGTACGGTGTATTGCTGCCCAAGCCGGATGTCAGTGACGAAGTGACCGATCGTGATGCGATGAGCACGGCTTCCTTGCTCGGCAGTGACGACCTTCGCTCCCGTACCGAGTTGCAATGGCGTCTGTCCCTGCCATTGCTGGTGTTCATCGTGACCTTGATGGCGGTGCCGTTGTCACGGGTTAACCCGCGCCAGGGTCGCTTCCTCAAGTTGTTTCCGGCGATTCTTCTATATATGGCTTACCTGACCATCCTGATTGCCGCCCGTGGCGACCTTGAAAAGGGCAAGATTCCTCCGGCGCTGGGCTTGTGGTGGGTGCACGGGATGTTCCTGCTCATTGGTCTGGGCCTGCTTTACTGGGAGCCTTTGCGCTTGAAGATGGCGAGTCGCCGCGCAGCGCTGGAGGTGGCCCGTGGTTAAGCTCGATCGCTACATTGGTAGCAGCGTGTTCATGGCGATCCTGGCGGTATTGGGGATCATCCTCGGTCTGGCGACCTTGTTTGCCTTCATCGACGAGATGAGCGAAGTCAGCGATACCTACACCCTGCTCGATGTGCTCAGCTATGTATTGCTGACCGCTCCTCGCCGTCTGTACGACATGTTGCCGATGGCCGCGTTGATCGGTTGCCTGATCGGTCTCGGTAGCCTGGCCAGCAATAGTGAGCTGACGATCATGCGCGCCGCTGGCGTTTCGATCGGCAGGATCGTCTGGGCGGTCATGAAGCCAATGCTGGTGCTGATGTTGGTGGGGCTGTTGATCGGCGAGTACATCGCACCGGCAACTGAAAGCACCGCACAGGCCAACCGTTCGCTGGCCCAGGGCAGTGGCGATGCACAAAGTGCCAAGCATGGTCTGTGGCACCGTCAGGGTGAGGAGTTCATCCACGTCAACTCCGTACAACCCAACGGCCTGTTGTATGGCGTGACCCGTTATCGCTTCGACAATCAGCGTCACATGCTGTCTTCCAGCTTTGCCAAACGCGCCGAGTTCGACAAGGATCACTGGCAGTTGAGCGACGTCACCACCACGCTGTTCCATGACAAGAGCACCGAAGTGGTCAGTACCCCGATCGAGCGCTGGGACGTGGCATTGAGTCCGCAGTTGCTGAGTACAGTGGTCATGGCGCCCGAATCGCTGTCGATTTCCGGTCTGTGGGGCTATATCCACTACCTGTCCGATCAAGGCTTGAGCAATGGCCAATACTGGCTGGCGTTTTGGGTCAAGGTATTGCAGCCGCTGGTTACCGCAGCCCTGGTGTTGATGGCAATTTCCTTCATCTTTGGCCCGTTGCGTTCGGTGACCCTCGGTCAGCGGGTGTTCACCGGTGTACTGGTGGGGTTCACCTTCCGCATTGCCCAGGATTTGCTTGGGCCTTCGAGCCTGGTGTTCGGCTTCTCGCCGCTGTTTGCGGTGCTGGTGCCGGCCAGTATCTGCGCCCTGGCCGGGCTCTGGTTGTTGCGCCGCGCCGGTTGATGGCGGCTTCTTTCCGGCCTGGCTGGTGATAAAAAACGCCCCTGTCGCAAGACCGGGGCGTTTTTGTACAGGCCGTCTGGCCTGCAAACGTGACGCTTGCGCCGTGGATCAGGTACAATTCCCGGCTATTTTTCGGCGGGCTATGCCTGCAGCCTTTTTGAGTGTTGATCCGTGAGTGATTTGAGTCATATCCGCAATTTCTCCATCATCGCC
>NZ_JBOIBY010000556.1:0-2150 GCF_050739655.1 Pseudomonas sp.
CCAGCCATGATTGTGTTGGGTAACATCTGCGCCCACTTTGACCGACGAGGTACAGCATGCGTCGCCCTATGGTAGCTGGTAACTGGAAGATGCACGGTACCCGCGCCAGCGTCGCTGAGCTGATCAATGGCCTCAGTCAATTGGCCTTGCCGAGCGATGTTGATGTAGCGGTATTCCCGCCTTCCCTGTTTATCAATCAAGTGATTGATGGTCTGGAAGGAAAGCCGATTTCAGTCGGCGCGCAGAATTCTGCGGTGGAGTCCATGCAGGGTGCGTTGACTGGCGAAATTGCGCCGAGTCAGTTAGTGGATGCAGGTTGTTCCCTGGTGCTTGTTGGTCACTCCGAACGCCGTCAGATAATGGGCGAGCAGGACGGGGTTTTGATACGCAAGTTTGCAGCGGCACAGGCAAGTGGCTTGATTCCGGTGTTGTGCATAGGGGAGACCCTGGAGCAGCGTGAAGCCGGAAAAACTCTTGAGGTTGTCTCGCGTCAGCTCGGCAGTATCATTGAGGAGCTGGGTGTTGGTGCGTTTGCGCAGGCGATAATCGCTTACGAGCCGGTCTGGGCCATTGGTACCGGGCTGACTGCTTCACCGCAACAAGCGCAGGATGTGCATGCAGCCATTCGCGCTCAGTTAGCGGCAGAGAATTCTGAGGTCGCACAAGGTGTGCGGCTTCTATACGGCGGCAGCGTGAAGGCGGCCAATGCGGTCGAACTGTTCGGCATGCCGGATATCGATGGGGGGCTCATTGGTGGGGCTTCCCTGAATGCAGATGAGTTCGGTGCGATTTGTCGCGCCGCGGGAAACTGAAAAAATGCTGGAAACAGTCGTAGTCGTTTTTCATCTGCTGGGTGCATTGGGCGTAGTTGCTCTCGTATTGCTGCAGCAGGGTAAGGGTGCGGACGCTGGCGCGTCTTTCGGAGCAGGTGCTTCAAATACTGTGTTCGGAAGCCAAGGTTCCTCTACCTTTCTTAGTAAGTTTACTGCTATACTTGCCGCAGGTTTTTTCATAACCAGCTTAGGGTTAGGTTACTTTGCTAAAGAGAAGGCTCACCAGCTGACTCAAGTAGGTCTCCCAAACCCAGCGGTGTTGGAAGTTCCAAAGCAACAACCGGCTTCTGATGATGTCCCGGTGCTTCAAGAGCAAAAGTCGGCTACTCCAGCGACTGACGTGCCTCCAGCTCAAGAGCAGAAGTAAGAAGGGTTTCAAACGTAGTATTGCCGAGGTGGTGGAATTGGTAGACACGCAACCTTGAGGTGGTTGTGCCCATAGGGTGTAGGGGTTCGAGTCCCCTTCTCGGTACCAATTATCAGGAGAGCCCGCTGTTGCGGGCTTTCTTGTAGGTGGAAGGTTACATTGACCCTGTAAGGGATCGGTCGTATACTTCCGCCCCAGCTTTGTCGCGGGGTGGAGCAGTCTGGTAGCTCGTCGGGCTCATAACCCGAAGGTCGTCGGTTCAAATCCGGCCCCCGCAACCAGTTTTAGCGGAGCCCCTTTTAAGGGGCTTTTTGTTAGCTGGACACTTTCAACGCCGCTGTTCGACGGCGTTTCAAGGATGGGCGTTTCGCCCATTTTTTTATTTTGCACAGCATGCACATACATGCACGAGGGGGTTCAGGTGTCGAGCAAGCTAGAAGAGTTGCAGGCCTTGTTGGCCCCGGTGGTCGTGGCCCTAGGCTATGAATGCTGGGGTATTGAGTTTTCGGCTCAAGGTCGCCACTCAATGTTGCGCGTTTATATCGATAAAGAGGGCGGCGTGCTGGTGGACGATTGTGCCATTGTCAGCCGTCAGATCAGCGGTGTCCTGGATGTTGAAGATCCGATCTCCGTTGAATACACCCTCGAAGTTTCCTCGCCTGGCATGGAACGCCCACTGTTCACTATTGATCAGTTTGCAAAATTTGCCGGTGAACAAGTGAAGATCAAGCTGCGCTCCCCCTTTGAAGGGCGACGCAACTTTCAGGGCCTTCTGCGCGGTGTAGAAGAGCAGGACGTCGTGGTGCAGGTAGAAGACCATGAGTTCCTGTTGCCGATCGATATGATCGACAAGGCCAACATTATTCCCAGTTTTGACTGAGACGCGGATCCCGCGGATCCAATGGCTTGCGAAAGGCGAGGCGTACGATGAGCAAAGAAGTACTGCTGGT
>NZ_JBOIBY010000557.1:0-3280 GCF_050739655.1 Pseudomonas sp.
GAATGAACAACCGGCGAGTGCGAGCAGTCCCACAAAGGTGAAACTGGTTAGCAAGAGCTTGGTGTTTTGCATCGGTGGGCGACTTCCACTATCTTGGCTGGGACAACGTAAACGCCGATCATACCCGCATTAAGAGTAGCTGCGAAGCAGCATCGCGAGAAAGCTGACCATGGTTGAAAATAGCGAACTACGCAAAGCCGGCCTCAAAGTGACCCTGCCACGGGTCAAAATTCTGCAAATGCTCGATTCCGCCGAGCAGCGCCACATGAGTGCTGAAGATGTTTACAAGGCACTGATGGAGGCTGGCGAGGACGTCGGTCTGGCCACGGTTTACCGTGTACTGACCCAGTTCGAGGCAGCTGGCCTTGTGGTGCGGCACAACTTCGACGGAGGCCATGCGGTCTTCGAACTGGACGACGGCAAGCATCACGACCATATGGTCAACGTCGAGACCAGTGAAGTGATCGAATTCTTCGACGAAGAAATCGAACGTCTGCAGAAAGCCATCGTCGACAAGTATGGTTTCGAGATGGTTGATCACAACCTGGTGCTGTACGTACGCAAGAAAAAGTAAGCATGTCGCGCGAACCCGGTTCGCGATACGAACGAAGGCGACCTCAGGGTCGCCTTCGTGCTTTCTGCTGTTACTAAACTTTTGCGGTAACGACCATTTTCCTGGCGTGAGCCAGGGATTCGCGGGTGAGATCAATGCCCCCCAGCATCCGAGCCACTTCTTCTACGCGATCATTCTTGTTCAGCTTGGACACCGCAGTGCGCGTGGCATCTTCGCCACGCACTTTGTGCACGAATAGATGCTGATGTCCCTGTGCTGCCACTTGCGGCAGGTGGGTCACTGTCAGTACCTGACCTCGCTCTCCAAGTCGACGCAGTAATTGGCCGACGATCTCGGCAGTCGGGCCGCCGATGCCCACGTCCACTTCGTCGAACACCAGTGTCGGGATACGTGAGGTTTGCGCAGTGATTACCTGGATGGCCAGACTGATTCGCGATAGCTCGCCTCCCGATGCCACTTTCGCCAGTGCTTTCAGCGGTTGCCCCGGGTTGGCGCTGACCAGTAATTCCACCTGTTCGCGCCCATTCGGGTGCAGTTCATCACCACTGTTGGGACGTAATTCGATGGTGAAGCGTCCGCCAGGCATGCCCAGACGCTGGATTTCCTGTTCCACGGCACTGGCCAGGCTGCTCGATGCCTGGTGACGTAGATCGCTGAGTTCCCGAGCCTTTTCCAGGTAATGACGGGCATAGGCCGCCAGCTCGTCGCTCAGGCGCTCAATGGATTCGTCGTTGGCGTTCAGGGTTTCGATTTCATCCAGCAATTTCTGCTGCATGTCGGCGACTTCAGTTGGCTGAATGCGGTGTTTGCGCGCCAGGGTGTAGATCGCGTCCAGGCGCTCTTCCAGATACTGCAGGCGTGATGGGTCGGCGTCGAAGTTGTCGAGGAAGCGGTTCAATTCACCCACGGCTTCCTCGACCTGGATCTGCGCGCTGGTCAGCAGGCTGCTGGCCTCGCCCAGTGCACCGATCGAACTATTCACGCTGGACAAGCGATTGAGGCTGGCGGTGAGCGCGTTCAGCACATTGCCGGAATCACTTTCGCTGCATTGCTCGACGACCTGCCGGCAGATGCCCAACAAGGTTTCGGCGTTGGTCAGGTTCTTGTGTTCCTGTTCCAGCTGTTCCAGTTCGTTGTCGCCCAGGCCGAGGTTTTCCAGCTCTTCGAGTTGATAGCTGAGTAGTTGATGGCGCGCGCGCTGCTCATCGCCGGAATTGGAGAGCCGCTCCAGCTCCAGGCGCGTCTGCCGCCAGCGTTGGGCGGCCAGTTGTACTTGGCGGGCAAGGTCCGTTGCGCCGGCATATTCATCAAGAAGACGGCGATGGGTGTCAGTCTTGAGCAGGGATTGGTGCTCGTGCTGGCTGTGGATATCAATCAACAACTCGCCCAGGGCCTTGAGATCGCCCAGCGGGCAGGGCGTGCCGTTGATGTAGCCGCGTGAGCGTCCTTCGGAGGTGATCACCCGGCGCAGAATGCACGGGCCATCGTTCTCAAGGTCGCGCTCGGCCAGCCATGTGCTGGCTTCCGGAATGTCGGCAAGATCGAAGGTTGCCAGGATATCGGCTTTATCCGCGCCGGGGCGGACCACGCCGCTGTCGGCGCGATCACCGAGGGTAAGGCCGAGGGCGTCGAGCATGATCGACTTGCCGGCGCCGGTTTCCCCTGTGATCACGCTCATTCCGCGATCAAGTTCGAGATCGAGATGTTCAACGATGGCGTAGTTGTGTACGGACAGGTGCACCAGCATAAAGGCCGCTCCCAGGCTTTAGGTCTGGTTATTTATACAGTGTTTTGTTTCTGGCTGACAATGCCCTCATTTAGCTCGTTTCGCTTGGCCCGACGAAATCCTTAGCGCGCCAGGGAATGACAATGTTGAGCTTTTTGTAGGGTTAATCACATTGAGCCCCTTGAAGCCGGATTTTGCGGCCCCATATAGCTGGGCAGAAGCGCGGGTCGAGCTCGCGGACGATATTGAAAGGAGAATTCTATGGCTGACGAACAGACAGTGGATACGCAAAATCTAGACGCCGATCAGGCTCCTCAGGCTTCGGGTGATGACCTGGCGGCTCGTGTACAAGTGCTCGAAGAGCAACTGGCAGGCGCCCAGGATCAGGCTTTGCGTGTGGCCGCCGATCTGCAGAACGTCCGCCGTCGCGCCGAGCAGGACGTAGAAAAGGCTCACAAGTTCGCATTGGAAAAATTCGCCGGCGACCTGCTGCCGATCATCGACAGCCTGGAGCGCGGCCTGGAATTATCCAGCCCGGATGACGAAAGCATCCGTCCAATGCGTGAAGGGATCGAGCTGACCCTGAAAATGTTCCAGGACACCCTGAAGCGCTATCAGCTGGAAGCGATCGATCCGCATGGCGAACCGTTCAACGCCGTTCTTCATCAGGCAATGGCCATGCAGGAAAGCGCTGACGTCGAGCCGAACAGTGTGCTGAAGGTGTTCCAGAAGGGCTACCAGCTCAATGGCCGCTTGCTGCGCCCGGCAATGGTCGTGGTCAGCAAGGCGCCAGCGCCGGTTTCGCCTTCGATTGACGAGCAGGCTTGAAATTAGCCGCAAGGCCCCCATTTAGAAGTCAAGCGTTTAAGTGCTACCGCAGTTAGCCACCACTGCTGCGGCAACCAAATCCAAAGTTTCGGGAGAGTGAACATGGGCAAAATTATCGGTATCGACCTGGGGACTACCAACTCCTGCGTCTC
>NZ_JBOIBY010000558.1:0-8841 GCF_050739655.1 Pseudomonas sp.
TGCTCGAAGACGTGAACCTGCAAGGTGCACGCGGCATCCTGGTGAACATCACCGCCGGTCCTGACCTGTCCCTGGGTGAGTACTCCGACGTGGGTAGCATCATCGAAGCCTTCGCTTCCGAGCACGCGATGGTCAAGGTCGGTACCGTTATCGATCCAGACATGCGCGACGAGCTGCACGTGACTGTCGTAGCTACCGGTCTGGGCGCTAAAATCGAGAAGCCTGTGAAGGTCATCGACAATACCGTTCATACTTCGATGCCTTCGCAGCCACAACAACAAGCCCCTGTTCGTCAGGAAGCTCCAGCGGTGAACTACCGTGACCTGGACCGTCCGACCGTCATGCGCAACCAGGCTCAGGCCGGTGCTGCGGCTGCCGCGAAGATGAATCCGCAAGATGATCTGGACTACCTGGACATCCCGGCCTTCCTGCGTCGTCAGGCCGATTGATGAAATGTATCAGGGCTATGAAGGTGATTGGTGTTCAGCAAAGGCGTGGTCTGCTATCATCGCCAGCCTTTGTTGATACCAGTTCGCAATTTGCGCTGAAGCGGCCCAAGCCATGATTAAACAACGCACACTGAAAAATATTATCCGTGCCACAGGTGTAGGTCTGCACTCCGGGGAGAAGGTATACCTGACCCTCAAGCCTGCACCGATCGACACCGGAATCGTCTTTCGCCGTGCCGACCTCGATCCTGTGGTCGAGATCCCGGCTCGTGCAGCCAACGTCGGTGAGACAACCATGTCTACCACGCTGGTCAACGGTGACGTGAAAGTGGATACGGTTGAGCACTTGCTTTCGGCCATGGCTGGCCTGGGCATCGATAACGCCTACGTCGAGCTCTCCGCGTCCGAAGTCCCGATCATGGATGGTAGCGCTGGACCCTTCGTATTTCTGATTCAATCGGCGGGCCTGGAAGAACAGGACGCCGCCAAGAAATTCATCCGCATCCTGCGCGAAGTGACAGTGGAAGACGGCGACAAGCGCGCCACTTTCGTCCCTTTCGAAGGCTTCAAGGTGAGTTTCGAGATCGATTTCGATCACCCGGTTTTCCGTGACCGCACCCAAAGTGCAAGCGTGGATTTTTCCAGCACTTCGTTCGTAAAAGAAGTCAGCCGCGCCCGCACCTTTGGTTTCATGAGTGACATCGAGTACCTGCGCAAGCACAACCTCGCACTCGGCGGCAGCGTTGAAAACGCGATCGTGGTCGACGCCGATGGTGTACTAAACGAAGACGGTCTTCGCTACGAAGACGAATTCGTGAAGCACAAGATCCTCGATGCAATTGGTGACCTCTACCTGCTGGGCAATAGCCTGATTGGTGAGTTCAGGGGCTTCAAGTCCGGACATGCACTGAACAACCAGCTGCTGCGCAAGTTGATTGAGCAGACAGATGCTTGGGAAGTCGTGACTTTCGAAGACGCCAGCACTGCACCGATCTCTTACATGCGCCCTGTTGCGGCCGTGTAAGTAAAAAACCTCTCTAGTTTTTTAAAGGCTGCCTTCGGGTGGCCTTTTTTTATGCCTGATCGTTCCCACGCTCCGCGTGGGAATGCCTCAACGGACGCTCCGCGTTCGGCTCTTGATTGGGACGCAGAGCGTCCCTGGCTGTATTCCCACGCGGAGCGTGGGAACGATCACGTCCTCAATCCTTGCGGGAGCGCATCGTTGCGGGAGCAGTAATAACAGACAAAAAAAAGCCGCTGGGTGGCAGCGGCTTGGAAGACAGTTTTCACGGGAAAGAGCCAATGAAAACGTCAGGAGAAAAAGGAGCAGTGCGCGTGGATCAGCTGTCTTTCAGGGCCTCGCCCTTGGACTGAGTGCTTGATGCTTGCGGGGCTTGAGTGCCTTGTTGAGCCTTGGCCGTCATCTCGGTCTGGTGCTCTTCATAAGCGGCGGCGCGTGCAGTGTTCTGGGCGACGAACGCATGCGACTCTTCAGCCATGACGAAAGGAGAAGCGATCAACGAGGACAAAACGAAAGCGCTGGCAATACCCATACTGTTGGACATCTTTAAAACCTTCTTGCTTGGCAAGTGCTGTTTGGTGTGGGCAAAGATAAGGATGTCGGGCGATGGGAAAAAGAGCGGATTCATGAAAGGACTATTACATGAAAAGCAAAGATCGCAGCCTGCGGCAGCTCCTACAGGTGTACGCCGATCCGCTGTAGGAGCTGCCGCAGGCTGCGATCTTTTGATCTTCTAAACCGGCAAATGAATGCCAAACGTGTTCATCCCATGGTCACTGCGCACAAACACATCACCGCCATGCATCAGCGCAATCGCCTTGACGATGGCCAGCCCCAGGCCGTGGTTATTTCCGCTGTTGCTGCGCGAAGCGTCGACGCGGTAGAAGCGTTCGAACAGGCGCGGCAGATGCTCGCTGGCGATCGGCGAGCCGGGGTTGGCGACGCCGATGCTGACCTGATGTTCCTGGGCTTCGATCCGTACCTGAATCACCTGCCCAGGCTCGGTGTGCTGTACCGCGTTGCTCAACAGGTTGATCAATGCCCGGCGCAGATGTGCGATCTCGATTCGCACCTGGGCATCGCCGCTGACCTGCACCTCGACCCGGGCGTCCTCAAGAATGAAGTCCAGGTACTCAAGGGTCGTTGCCACTTCATCGGCCAGCGAAGTGGACGACAGCTTGGTCGCTTTGCTGCCCTGATCCGCGCTGGCAAGGAACAACATGTCGTTGATGATCGAACGCAGCCGTTCAAGCTCCTCGAGGTTCGATTGCAGGACTTCGAAATAATGCTCGGCGGAGCGCCCGCGGGTCAGCGCGACCTGGGTTTGGCCAATCAGGTTGGTCAGTGGCGAGCGTAGTTCATGGGCGACATCGGCGTTGAACGATTCCAGGCGCGAGTAAGCCTGTTCGACCCGCTCCAGCGTCGAGTTGAACGAGTTGACGAATTGGCTCAGCTCCGGCGGTAGCGGCGACAGCCGCAGGCGTCCCGAACGCAAGGGCGGGGCCAGCCGCTGGGCTTCCTGAGACAGTTTGATCAAAGGCTTAAGGCCAATTCGCGCCACCCAGTAACCCAGCGCCGAGGCCATCAGGACACCGACAATCGCCAGTGCGATCAAGGCGATCAGCAATTGATGCTGAGTCTGGTGAAAGGTCTCGGTGTCGATGGCGATCATGAAGCGCAACGGCGGTCGCTGATCCTTGGCCGGGAACTGGCTGACCAGTACTTTCAGCGCATGGGGCTGATCCGGTAGCTGCATGTCGCGCATGCCCAGCGGCCCTTCGGCAAAGGCACGAATCTGCGGCGTGGGGTTGCCGTACTCATACTGCGGATCGCCGCTGGTGATCCAGAAGCGGATGCGCTTGTCTTCTTCGCCGAGCAGCTTGAGCTTGTTGTTGATCTTCACCCAATGCTCGGGCGTGCCGTAACGGCCGACGGTTGATTCGAGCACGCTGTAACGCGCGTCCAGTTCGGCTTCCGGCAACAAGCCAAGGCCCTTGTCGACCTGCTGGTACAAGGCCCAGCCGATCAATAGAAAGACCAACAGCGCCACGAGCGTGAACATTGCGCTCAGGCGTAGCGCGATGGAATTACTGGACACCACGGCTCTCCAGCACATAACCCATGCCACGAATCGTGTGCAGCAATTTCTCTTCGAAAGGCCCGTCGAGTTTGGCTCGCAGGCGCTTGATGGCCACTTCGACGACGTTGGCGTCGCTGTCGAAATTGATGTCCCAGACCATCTCGGCGATGGCGGTTTTCGACAGGATTTCACCTTGTCGGCGGGCCAGCACACTGAGCAGCGAAAATTCCTTGGCCGTCAGGTCCAGGCGCGTACCGGCGCGGGTGGCCTTGCGGCTGATCAAATCTATCCACAGGTCGGCGATGCTCACTTGCACCGGTTCATGGCCGCCACTGCGCCGGGTCAACGCTTGCAGGCGCGCCACCAGTTCGAGGAAGGAAAAGGGTTTGCCCAGGTAATCGTCGGCGCCGTCGCGCAAGCCTCTGATGCGGTCTTCGACCCGCTCGCGGGCGGTGAGCATGATCACCGGGGTTTGCTTGCGCGCACGTAACGCACGCAGGACGCCGAAACCGTCGAGGCCCGGCAACATCACGTCGAGGACGATCACCGCGTAGTCGCTTTCCAGCGCCAGGTGCAGGCCCTCGACGCCATCGCGGGCCAGGTCCACGGTGTAACCCTGTTCCGTCAGGCCGCGGTGAAGATAGTCCGCGGTTTTTTCTTCGTCTTCGATAATCAGAACGCGCATGACCCCGCCTCAGTCTGTGGTCGCCAGCGCCGGTGCCGGCGTTGGTTTGGGCTGATGGAATAGCCGCTCAAGCCACAAGTATATGACCGGCGTTGTGAACAGCGTCAGCGCCTGGCTCACCAGCAAGCCGCCGACCACCGCAATCCCCAGGGGTTGGCGCAGCTCGGCGCCGGTGCCGTAGCCGAGCATCAACGGCAAGGCGCCGAGCAGGGCGGCGAGGGTGGTCATGATGATGGGTCGAAAGCGTGTGATACAGGCCTTGAAGATCGCCTCCTCCGGCGACAGGCCGCCGTTGCGCTGCGCATCCAGGGCGAAGTCGATCATCAGGATGCCGTTCTTCTTGACGATACCGATCAGCAGCACCAGCCCGATCAGCGCCATGATCGAAAAATCCTGGCCACAGATCCACAGCATGATCACGGCGCCGAGACCTGCCGATGGCAAGGTCGAGATGATCGTCAGCGGGTGCACAAAGCTCTCGTAGAGCACGCCGAGAATGATGTAAACCGCCACCAGCGCCGCCAGAATCAGCCATGGCTGACTGGCCAGCGAACTCTGGAACGCCTGCGCCGCACCCTGGAAATTGCCGCTGATGGCCGTTGGCATGCCGATGTCGGCCTTGGCCTGATCAAGCATGATCACCGCATCGCCCAACGCCACGCCCGGCGCCAGGTTGAACGACAGGTTGGCGGCGGGGAACATGCCATCGTGGGCGATGGACAGCGGGCCGATGGTTGGGGCATCGAATTTGGCCAGGGCCGACAGCGGCACCATTTCTCCGCTCAGGGGCGAACGCAGGTAGAAATAGTTGAGGCTTTCAGCCTTGCCGCGTTGTTTGGTGTCCAACTCCAGGATCACGTTGTACTGGTTGACCTGGGTCTGGAATTCGTTGATCTGACGCTGGCCGAAGGCGTCATACAGCGCTTCATCGACGTCGCTGGCGGTCAGGCCAAAACGGGCCGCGGCGCTGCGGTCGATGTTGATATGGGTAATGCTGCCGCCCAGTTGCAGGTCATTGGAAATATCGCGGAAGGCCGGATTGCTGCGCAGTTTTTCCGTCAGGCGCTGGGTCCAGGTGCTGAGGGTCGGGCCGTCGTTGCTCTTGAGCACATATTGGTACTGCGCACGGCTGGGGCCGGAGCTGAGGTTGATGTCTTGCCCTGCGCGCAGATACAGCACGATCCCCGGCACTTTCATCAATTGCGGGCGAATCCGGTCGATGAATTCGCTGGCCGAGACGTCGCGGTCGCCGCGCTTTTTCAGGGTGATCCAGAACCGGCCGTTGGCGATGGTCTGGTTACTGCCGGACACGCCCACCGAGTGGGAGAACGTCTCGACCGCAGGATCGGCGGCAACGATTTCGGCCATCGCTAGGTGTTTTTTAACCATGTCACCGTAGGAAATATCGGCGGCGGCTTCGGTGGTGCCCAGCACGAACCCGGTGTCCTGGATCGGGAAGAACCCTTTGGGAATGAAGATGTAGCCGGCGATGGCCAGGCCCAGCGACAAAGTGAACACGCCGATCATCAACTTCTGATGGGCGAGGGCACGGCGCAGGCCTCTTTCGTACCACGCCAACAGGCGTTCACCAAAGCCCGGTTTGTCGTGAGCATGGTGCACCGGCGCACGCATGAACAACGCTGCCAGGGTTGGCGCCAACGTCAGGGAGACCACCACCGAAATCATGATGGTCGACGTAGCGGTCAACGCGAACTCCTTGAACAGCCGACCGACCACGCCGCCCATGAACAACAAGGGAATGAACGCCGCCACCAGCGAAAAGCTGATCGACACCACGGTGAAGCCAATTTCTCCTGCGCCCTTGATCGCCGCCTCGCGCATGCTGTCGCCGGCCTCCAGGTGGCGGTGAATGTTTTCCACCACCACGATCGCATCGTCGACCACAAACCCCACGGCCACCACGATCGCCACCAGCGTCAGGTTGTTCAGGCTGAAGCCCATCACGTACATCAGGGCAAAACTGGCAATCAGCGACACACCGAGCACCGCCGACACAATCAACGTGGCTGACAGCTGGCGCAGGAACAACGCCATGACGGCCACTACCAGCATGACGGCGATCATCAGGGTGATTTCCACTTCATGCAGCGAAGCGCGAATGGTCTGGGTGCGATCAATCAATACCTTGACCTGCACCGAAGCGGGCAACATCGCTTCCAGTGCCGGCAGCGCGGCCTGAATGCGATCCACGGTCTCGACGATGTTGGCGCCAGGCTGGCGGAAAATCACCAGGTTCACCCCCGGTTGCGAGCCCGCCCAAGCCTGAACGTAGGCATCTTCCGAACCATTGACGACTTTGGCGACATCCTTGAGGTGAACCGGGGCGCCATCCTTGTAGGAAACGATCAACTGGCTGTATTCGTCGGGATGGAACAGTTGATCATTGGTCGAAAGCGTTGAAATGCTCGACTCGCCGTACAGCGCGCCTTTAGCGAGGTTGAGACTGGTCTGCTGGATCGCCAGGCGGATGTCGGCCAGGGTCAGACCGATCGCCGCCAGTTTGTCCGCCGACACCTGGACGCGAATGGCCGGACGTTGCTGACCGGTGATGACCACCTGGCCGACCCCATCGACCTGACTGAGCTGGCGGGACAACAAAGTTTCCGTCAGATCGCTGAGTTCCGGGCCGGGCATTAGTGAGGAGTTGACGCTGAGGATCAGCACCGGACTGTCCGCCGGGTTGACCTTGCGCCAGGTCGGCAGGTTCGGCATGTCCTTGGGCAATTTGCCAGCGGCGGTGTTGATCGCGGCCTGAACTTCCTGGGCGGCGGTGTCGATACTCTTTTCGAGGGTGAATTGCAGGGTCAGGTTGGTCGAGCCCAAGGCGCTGCTCGACGTCATTTGGGTCACGCCGGGAATGGCGCTGAATTGCACTTCCAGGGGTGTGGCCACCGACGATGCCATGGTTTCCGGGCTGGCACCTGGCAGTTGCGCGGCCACCTGGATGGTCGGGAATTCCGCTTCCGGCAACGGCGCGATGGGCAGGCGCGGGAAGGCAATCACGCCCAGCAGCACCAGCGCAAAAGTCAGCAGAATAGTGGCCACCGGGTGATCGATGCACCAGGCCGAAATCGAGCCGTGGCCTTTCATGGTGCCGACTCCGATTTCACGACTTGCGGCGGATCGGTCAGCACCTGCACCGTCGAACCGGGCTTGAGTCGCGATTGACCGTCGCTGACCAGTTTGTCGCCGGGCTGCACGCCTTTGATGATGTTCTTGCCGCTGTCCTGGTAGACCATTTGCACCGGTACGGTTTCGACCTTGTCGCCATTGAGGCGATAGACGAAATGTTGATCAAGGCCGCGTTGTACGACGTTGGGCGGTACGACCAGCGCATCCTTGTCCAGCGCCGTCTGGATTTTTACCGTCACCAGCAGGCCCGGCCAGAGTTTCTGCCCGGCATTGTTGAATTCCGCCTTGGCACGGATGGTGCCGGTGTTGGCGTTGATCTGGTTGTCGATCAGGGTCAGATGGCCTTCACCGAGCAGGTTGCCGGTTTCACCGTCGGTATCGGCACCGATGTAGGCTTTTACCAGAGCGTGTTGCGGGTCGCTGATCAGGCCTTGCAGGGTTGGCAGCATGTGTTGCGGCAGGGAGAACTCCACGGCAATCGGGTCGATCTGGGTCACGGTGAACAGACCCTGGGTGTCGGTCATGCGCAGGAAGTTGCCTTCATCCACTGTGCGAATGCCGACGCGACCGGTGACCGGGGATCGAATCTGTGTGTAGGACAGCTGCACCTGGGCGGCGTCGATTGAGGCCTGATTGCCTTGGGCGGTGGCTTTGAGTTGGTTGACCAGCGCCTGCTGCTGGTCGTAGGTCTGCTTGGAGACGCCGTCGTCGACGCTCAGCAGTTTGTAGCGCTTGAGGTTGACCAGCGCCACTTGCAGTTGTGCCTGGCTTTCGCCGAGTTGCGCCCGGGCCTGGTCGAGGCTGGCACGGATCGAACGATCGTCGATAGTGGCCAGCAGGTCGTCTTTTTTCACCAGTTGGCCTTCCTTGACCATGATTTTGGTGAGGATGCCGTCGATTTGCGGGCGGACCACGACGCTGTGCAGCGACAGCACCGAGCCGATGCCGCTGACGTAGCGCGGTACGTCTTTTTCGATGACGTTGACGACGCGTACTGGGATGGCGGTGGGGGCTGCCAGTTTTGTCTTGGCGGGTTTGGTGGCGTACCACAGGCCCAGCGCTGCCAGGATGATCAGAAGGGCGACGAGCAGGGCGGGTTTTTGCTGGATTCGCATGCGAGTGGGGCGCCGGGGATTGGTCGGTGGGTAGTTTCCTTTATAAACCTGTTTGGTGGTCGGGAGGGTGACTGCTAACTGACGGCGCTGTCAGTTTTCTGTGGGGATGGGTTTTGTGTACATATCCGTTGCTGCGGTAACGGCTACTTATGGTTTCGCCCTGACGGCCGACTCCCTTTGGCAAACGCCCCAAAGGAAGCAAAGGTCTCGCCCCGAGCGTCCGGCCCCTCGCTAAGGCTCGGGGTTCCTTCGCTCCGGCATTCATCCGGGGGCATCGCCCTCCGGTTGGCTTCGCTGGCACCTACATGCGATGAGTTCGACTGCGTCGAACGGCGCTG
>NZ_JBOIBY010000559.1:0-2712 GCF_050739655.1 Pseudomonas sp.
TGCTTTGGTGCGCCGATTGAATTTTGCATGAAGTGCCCCGCAAAGAATGGAACAGAACATCACCCGGTGGTTGGCCCACCGGGTGATAGAACCATCAGCGCACTGGTGGTGCGTATTGAATGCCGCCAGCGTTCCACAAGGCGTTCAGCCCGCGGTCGATCTCCAGCGGAGTGCTCTTGCCGAGGTTTTTCTCGAACACTTCGCCGTAGTTACCCACTTGCTTGATGATCTGCACGACCCAGTCTTTCTTCACTTTCAGGTCTTTGCCGTATTCACCGTCGGTACCCAGCAGACGGGCAACGTCAGGGTTCTTGGTGCCCTTGGCTTCGGCTTCGACGTTCTTCGAAGTGATGCCGGCCTCTTCAGCGTTGAGCATGGCGTAGCCAGTCCAGCGCACGATGGCCAGCCACTCGTCGTCGCCATTACGCACGACCGGGCCCAGAGGCTCCTTGGAAATGGTTTCCGGCAGAACCACGTAGTCCTTCGGCGAAGCCAGCTTGCTGCGCTGGGCGAACAGCTGGGATTTGTCGGAGGTCAGTACGTCGCAACGACCGGATTCCAGCGACTTGGCGCTTTCGTCGGAGGTGTCGAAGGTGATCGGGGTGTACTTCAGGCCATTGCCGCGGAAGTAGTCGGAAACGTTCAGCTCGGTAGTGGTACCGGCCTGGATGCAGATGGTTGCACCGTCCAGCTCTTTAGCGCTTTTCACGCCCAGCTTGTTGTTTACCAGGAAGCCGATGCCGTCGTAGTAGGTGATGAAACCTGGAAACTTCAGGCCCATGCCCGCGTCACGGGAGCTGGTCATGGTGGTGTTGCGCGACAGGATGTCGATTTCGCCGGATTGCAGCGCGGTGAAGCGCTCCTTGGCGTTCAACTGGCTGAACTTGACCTTGGTCGCGTCGCCGAAGACAGCAGCCGCTACTGCACGGCAGTAGTCAGCATCGATACCAACGATCTTGCCGGTGGAATCCGGAACCGAGAAGCCTGGCAGGCCATCGCTGACGCCACACTGCACGAAGCCTTTCTTCATCACTGCATCCAGGGTTGCGCCCGCCTGGGCAAACCCGCTGACACCGAGTACTGCGGCTGCAGTCACGATAGCCAGGGTGGATTTCAACATCTTCATTCAAACCTCCAGTTTTGCTCTTGTTGTGTCGGAGCGTGAGTCCTGTCGCACCCTTTTGAGGCGTAGTCGACCCGTGTTGGCTTGTTTTGGGGGTCAACCGACGTAAGACGTTAGCTATGAGTCTAGTAGGAGAAAATCCACATAATGGAAAGCTCACTCTCACCAGTCGGCCGAACGGGCTGTAGCCCTTTCACGTTCGCGAAGCCCGTAGCGGCCTTTGGCGAACATCCATCACCGGAATTTTTTTCAATCCCACTAACAACCTTGGCCTGATAGTGTTACCGACAGACGTAGGATTTTTCATACAAGCTTCGCCATAGCAAAGCCCGTACCACTCCGCTTGCAAAAGCGCTTCAGCTGCAGGTCAATAGCAAAACTTGTAACCTTGCGACATCTTCTTAACGGATCAACCTGACGCACACTTCGATCACGCACTTAATGAGCGCGCACGCACAACATTGGAGCAGCCATGACCAACCCCTTGATTCTTGAACCCGTCAAGACCGCAGACGCCTGCGTCATCTGGCTGCATGGCCTGGGCGCCGACCGCTATGACTTCCTGCCGGTGGCCGAAGCGCTACAGGAAAGCCTGCTGACCACCCGCTTCGTTTTGCCCCAGGCACCGAGCCGCGCCGTGACCATCAATGGCGGTTACGAAATGCCGAGCTGGTACGACATATTGGCCATGAGCCCGGCGCGCGCGATCAATCGCGAACAACTCGAAGAGTCGGCCAACTGGATCATCGAATTGGTTGAGACGCAGCGAGCCAGCGGAATAGACGCCTCGCGGATTTTCCTGGCAGGTTTTTCCCAGGGCGGTGCCGTGGTGTTACACACCGCTTTTCTGAAATGGCAGGGACCACTGGGTGGCGTAGTTGCCCTCTCTACTTATGCACCCACCTTCAGCGACGAACTGGAGTTGTCCGCGAGCCAGCAACGCATTCCGGTACTGTCGATGCACGGCCAATATGACGACGTGGTGCAAAACTCGATGGGACGTACCGCTTACGAGCATTTGAAGCAGCGTGGTGTCACCGTGACATGGCAGGAATACCCAATGGGTCACGAAGTGTTACCCGAAGAAATTCGCGACATCGGCACCTGGCTCGCCGAGCGCCTGCGTTAAACGTTTTATGTTGCTCTTTTTGTTTAAAGGGTGCCCTTTGATCCATCCCCCTACGCCGCGCTTGATTCTTGCATTACACTGCCCGGCGTACATTCCTTAACCAATTGATGAGATGACCGTGCTCAAAGCACTCAAGAAAATGTTCGGTAAAAGCGAGACTGAGCAACTCGCGGCAGTCCCCAGCGCTCCGTCTCACGCTCACGGCCACCGCACCGACGGCAATCAGTCTGAACAGGCCGCCACCACGTCGGCACCCAAGCACGAGCCGAAAACCGTAGAAGCCGCCCAGCCTGCGGCGATCACAGCCACGGAGCAGCCGCGCAGCGACACGCCGAAACCCGCCAAACCGCGCCGCGAACCCAAGCCCAAGGCACCGGTCATCCCATGGAAACTCGAAGACTTCGTCGTCGAACCCCAGGAAGGCAAAACCCGCTTCCACGATTTCAAACTCGCCCCTGAA
>NZ_JBOIBY010000560.1:0-12492 GCF_050739655.1 Pseudomonas sp.
CTGTTCCCCCACTCTCCCGGACCGAATCGAGATCGTAGCTGCCACATCATCAGTGGACCACATCTCCGAGCACGGCACCGCTCGTATCGAAATTCGGAAGCAGCAGCTAACAACGTAATGGTGTCACTAGTGATGCATCCAGCGATGACGGATCGAAGTCGTCGGGCCCCACCCTCAACCAAATGTCATACGGAGACTCCGGACTGAAGAACGACCTGACAGAAAGGCAATCACCCGCCTTCGATGCAATGATCCACTCTTCGACGTAAGTCGCAAGGTCGAGCAGATCGGCCAGACGCCCTGCAATCCAATGGTCATCGATGATCGCCGAACTCCACGTGCCAATTTCCAGGTACTCGTGTGGACCGAGATTTCGGTGACAGGATACCCAGTCATTCCCAGAATCAATTGCATAGGCGCGTACGGCGGCAACAAACGAACGCACGCCCTCTCTGGACCCCGTGATCTTCCACTGCTTGGAATCGTGATCCAGCTCGTAGTGAAATCCCAGCTTCTTCCATTCGGATCGATACCATTCGTCTGAGAAGAGCTGCATGGGAGAGCACCTTGGATTGAAGAACTGGCGGCGCGGAAACGCAACGCTGTCAAGAGAAGCGGGAAAGCAGATACATATACAGGGTAACCAGAGCGGCTGAGGACAACCCACATGCCAGCTTCCTGGTGGGCGCGACCCATGCTGCCACGCATCCCGCCGCAGCAACTGCAACCGAGAACGCAAATACCAGCAAGGCCATCTCGGCGTCTGGAAACCACGCGGCAGAACAGGTTGGCCCACCCATTTCGTGGCCGGGCCGGGACAGATCCATGGCCCACTCATAGTCCAGTCTGCCGACCGGGCAAATGCGCAACAACAGTCCCCGAATTGATCCCAGCAGCATGAAGACTGCTACAAAACTTAGTAGGGCTGCCGGTACAAATGCCACCCATCGAAAGGTCCTGGTCATCGCCACCTCATGGTTAGTGGAGGAGGGCCTTCCGGCCGTGAGGCTCACGACGACAGCCTTAGCGCCGCCGACTATTCCGCGGCAACGTTCGCAGCGCCACGTGCCCGAGTTGGCGCTGTGACGTCGCGAAACTCAATTCAGCCGAAGATGTCCCGTGTCACAGAGTTGGTCGAACGGGTCGTGCAAGCACTCAACCTCTACTACGAAGGGTCGCCAAGCGTTTGGCGACATCGGACGGCAGGGCATGTAGCCATACATGGGCAACAACACTCAAAAACGCACGGCTTTTCGACGTGTATGACTCTATGGCTTTCAGTGTGGATGGACCATGCAAGCTCAACAAGGCTTCTAAAGGACCAGCCCCCAAGTTCTCCAAGACCCACGGATCGGAGCTAGATTCAAATATCTCCACAACCAGCTCCCATGCCTGCTCCGGCTCCTCAATACATAGCATATTGAGCTCAATAGCGGACCATTGGGATTCGCGTTGCAGTGCAGAATCATCAGGGGCACCTTGCAATTCGATCCAAGATTTGGCTAAAGCTTTGCGGTTCGAAAATTCCATCAACGACTACCTCGGGGCAGGCTGGTTAGGGACAGGCTTTGTTGCCCACTCCCAAGCATCGGAAGGATAACCTCTGCAGTTCATAGAGTCTGCCACCTCAAGGTATCCACGAAGATTCACCTGCCATGACCGGAACTGCTGCTGGTGCCCTGCCCATGACATCCTTCCGGTCGGTCGATTAGTGAATAGGCCCAGACCATCCTCGCGCATATCCCAGTACCTTTTTTTAACAACAGCGAGAATGGACCTGATCGTCGCATAGATTTTTTCACACTTATCTTGTACCGGGCACGAATCCGCAGACTCTGCTGCATCTCTTGCCAGCGAAACCGCGGCTGCGGCAACGACTGCACCGGCCACGCCCACAGCGGACGAAGAGGGTCCGGCGCTTCCAGCGGATCCAATCCCCGCAGCAGCGCAAGCGAGAACATTCTCAGGGCGGGCACACATCGATACCGACGTCAGACCTAGCGAATCAAAATTTGTGATTGCATTGGAGCTGGCGTAGGCAAACGTTGCTATGCCCCCCTCGAGCCCAACAGGGTCGCTCTGAACGTAGCGGCCTGTTTGTGAATCATAGTCTCGGTAGTAGTTGTAGCTAAGGGCACTTGTGGAGTCATACCGTTGACCGGGAAAACGAAGATCAAACTTCTGAACGACGCCATCCTGATCTGGATCCTCCGCAGGTGACCCATCACCAAACGCCTCCCCCATCAAGCTCCAGCGCCACACCGCCACATCGCGCTGCGGATCGATCAATGCGCGGGGCGAACCGAGGTGATCTGACTCGATGTAGAGAACCTGACCCGCTTGAATGAGGCCCACCGGCCGGGACCCAAGCCACACAACCTGCTGGCTCGGTGCGCCAGCAATACCGTAGCTTCCCAACCACTCGCCGCCCTCGCCATGCAAGTGCAGCGTCTTGTCAGTACCCACCTGCTGCAGGACACGCTGCCCCGCCGCATTGTGGCGGTAGCTGGCCTGCGCGGAACCTGCTCGGGTCGCACTTCCAAGGCGGCCAACAAGGTCATAGGCGTACTGCCAGTCACCGCTGATCGTCAGGGTGTTACCCATCGCGTCGTACGTGCGATCAACACCGTCCACCGACTTCAGACGGTGGCTACCGGCCGGGTAAACGTAGGACTGCACCCCGGCCGAGTTGCCGAACGACAACCGGTTGCCGGTGGCGTCGTAGGTGTACTGCTCGATAGCCACGCCGGTCTGCGCGTCCTTGAACGCAGTCAAGCGGCCCAGGGCGTCGTAGTCCAGGGTCGCGCCCTGCCCCTGCGGGCCACCGTCGGTCAGCGAGGTGATGTTGCCCACCGGATCGAACCCAAAAGCGGCATTCAATCCGTCGCGCTCATCGCTGATCGTCTTCGGACGATAGTCCTGGTCGTAGCTGCGGTCCAGGCGCCGGCCGTTGCCGAAGGTCCAAGACTGCTCGGGACCGAATGGCAGCGTCTGCGCGCCCTGCAGCAGCACTTCACGGGTGCCACCCGCTGGGGTGACGCCCACGCTGCTGATCTGTCCGAGGGCGTCGTAGCCATAGTCGACCAGACTGCCGTCTGGGTAGGTCATCGAGTTGAGCCTGCCTGACGGTGCATAGGTGTAGCGCAGCACCAGCGGCTGCCCTTCCACCACCTGCACGCGGCGAACCAGGTCACCGAGCGCGCTGTAGCAGTAGTCGGTACGCCCGCTCGAATCGATCATGCTGGAGAGGCGCCCCACCCCCGCACGCTCACCGACCGGGCATTGGGCCGACGGCTGATCGTAGACGTACTGGATGTCTGCCGCAGGATCTGAGAAGCGAACGGCTGTCTTCCGCCCCACAGCATCGTACTCGTACTGCGCCGTCACGCCCCGTGCGTCCGTCTTCGTCAGCGTATTGCCAAGGCGGTCGTAGGTGAACTGGGTGACGCCCGTATCCGCGCTGGTCTGGGTGGTCAGCTGACCGAAGCCGTCATAGGCGTAGGTGGTTGCCAAACCCTTTGGATCGACGACCCGCTCTACCTGCCCGTTGGCCGCATACTCGTAGCGCATCTCGGCATTGATGCCGCCGAGATCGTCGATCTGCTTGGTCGGCCGCCCGGCACCGTCGTAGGTGCTCTTGGACACCGTGCCGGCGGGATTCTCCGTCTCCAGCAGGTTGCCCACGGCGTCATAGCGCAGCTGAGTCGCCTGGCCAGACGCCCCGGTCACCCGGGTGTTGCGGCTGGCGGTATCGAACAGACGGTCAAGCGAGCGCCTGAGCACGCCACTGCTGTCGCGCACTTCCTCGCGCAGCCGGTTGCCCGCCCCATCCAACACGTAATTGATGCGATTGCCTGCAGCATCTTCCACGCTGGTCAGGCGGTCGGCCGAGTCGTAGTGCATCCGGGTCCAAACGCCATCCGGCTCAGTGACCCGGGTCGGCTTGCCGGTTGAGTTGTACTCATACAGCTGAATGCGGTCATTGGCCGGCACATCTCCCTTGACCGTCTCGGCCAGAACGCGGCTGTCGTGGTCGAACAACTGCTCGACCACGACCCCGTCGATACCGCGTACCTGAACCGCACGACCAAAGGCATCGTACTCAAGGTACTCAGTGCGGCGGCCGAGGGCATCGATCTCCGCCCGCAGATCGCCCTTGCGGAAGCGGCAATCGCCGTTGGCGTCGCAGCCCGCGTCGTTGGCGGCGTAGTACTCAAATTGGGTCAGTGCGCCAGCAGGGTTCCGTGCCGATAGCTGCAAGCCAGGCAACGGACATAGGGCCGGATTGCCCGCAGAGTCGGCATCGGTACAGTAGGTGTTCTGGGACTGGCGCACATTGATCGGCGCTACTGCTAGTGAGCCGCAGACGTAGTCCGTGCTCTGCGTGGCGTCGTACTGGCAGGAGAACAAAAGGCGCCCTTGCGCGTCGTACGTCTGACGACTCAAGGAGGTCAACTTCTCACCGCCAGTGATCTTTTGGCTGACGCGCTGCTCCGCAACGCGGTTGTTGGCATCTCGGCTGGTGCGGCTTATGCGGCCGATGGATTCTTCCGTAACGGTCATCACCTGCGAAACAGGGCCGGTGCTGGAGTCCGCGTAAGATAGCGTCGTACGGTTTCCGAGTGCATCGAGCTTGGTGTTCAGCCGGCCCATAGAGTCAAAGACCTGTGAGCGGGTTCCTTGCGAATCCACTGTCTTGGTGATGGCGCGGAATGGGCCTCCGATCTCAAGCTGCCTTACATCTCCCAGTTCGTTAATCGTAGTTGCGGATCCATCTGCGTTGTAAGTGATGGTTCCTGCATCAACCGGCTGGCCACCAACAAGAAGATGGCTGCCGACAACCTTGCCAATTGCGTCGTAGGAGAATGTGGCGTAGCGGACATTCTCCTCGATGATGCCGGTGAGAAGGTTGTGGATGCCAGCCGGGGCATGGCCCTGTTCTCCGTAGACATACGTACGGGATGAACCATCTGGGCGAACGACACTGGTCTGGTTTCCGTACTCGTCGTAGCCATATCGCGCCTGCGACCCATCTGGCAACGTGATGGAAGAAAGCCGATCATCCTCATAGCGGAACAACAGCGCCCGGCCCGTGTCGTCCGTAACTCGCTCGATTCTCGCCTTGGCGTCGTAGCTCACCGTCACACTGGTCCGCGAGCCTCCAGTGTTGACACGGGTGAGCCTTCCGTCAGCTCGGTAGAAGCGGACAGTACCGTCAGCCTGGATGAGCTCCGAAGTACCGTTCGCCGCGGCGCGAAGAACCTCGCCAGACGCTTGGTTTCCGCGTCCTCCGCTTCCGTAGGTCTGGAGATACCCTTGATCATCTGCACGTATGCTGCTGGTAGAGATGATGAAGTCCGAGTAGCTATGGGACCAACCTGTTCCGAGCTCAGGCGCGACCTGTAGCTGGTTGAGGGAGTGGTAGTGGTAGTGGCGAGTAAATGGCCTGCCCGCGAAGCTGAAGTCCGTTTCAGCTCGGGCCTTGTCCCCCGTCGCTGGGAAGCACGGATTGTTCGTGCTGGCGCACGATTTGGTTTGCGTTACGTTGTACTGGTAGATGAATTGCGCCGTCATCTTCGCCCGGCAGACGCGAGGCCAATCCAGCAGCGTACCGTACCCAACGTAAGCCGGATTGTCCGAATGGATCGGAGCGAAATCCGCCGCGCATGTAAAATGCTGGGTCTTGGACAATACGAGTTGGCGCGGGTCGGGGGGGGGTCGATCCCCAAGCCGGACACCAGATGGAGTACTTGTAGTACTTCGGGTCAGATGACTTGGAGTGCCTAACCGTGCCATAGCCATCATTACGCACAGATACGTAAGGTGAGCCGTAACTGCCCTCGTATCGCTCGTTCGAAAAGACACATTGGGGAAACGAGGCACGAAATGTCGCCATCGTTCCCTCTACCGCCTCGCTCTCATCCGCACACATATACGGGTCATAAGGATCAGTTTGGGCCGTGCACATGCCCTGTCTTACAGGGTCCCCACCCGTGCCGTATCCAGGCTTGTACATTATTTGAGCTTCTTGATCCTTCACTACGTAGGCGTGCCTAAAGACTGCGCTGGGTCCTGAGCCCATGTAGGGATAGACACGATCCCTGGTCCAGAGAGCACCATATGAACCCGCCTTCGCCCGAAGCTCGGCTTCGGCTTGGCTTAGCGTCGGGAAGCATGCGCCATTGAAACAGTACCTCGGCTCAAGCAAGGTCTGCTGCGCTGCGAGCGCTGCGACCGGGAGCAGCGACAGCGCAAAGAGCAGGCTGAGAGTCTTCAGGAATCGTGCGACCACGACCACCTCCATGTGATTGAATGAACAGCCACAGGACTATAGCTCCATATGGCCTGGGTGGCCCGGAGTGTCACCGAAAGTCAGCGCCCGAATTGAGAGCCCCGGCTCAATTCTCAATGAAGACGATATGGCTGCGACAACGCGTCACCCCAGCATGAAGGGGGATATGGATGCATGCCGCACGCAAACTCGGAAGGTGATCATTTCAGGATCACCCAAAATGCAGCGCAGGGGTACAGGACCAGCATGGCCAAGCAGCAGGTGATCGCGAAACGCGCTCGTAACGATGCCGGCAGATACGGATTGCAGCCATGGCGCGGCAATCCAATAGAGACACGGTCCCGTTGAACCGGAACGAGCTGGGAGCGCTTAGTCCTTGGTAACGCGGTTGATCTCAGCAAGACTAGTGGTGCCGGCGGCGGCCTTGACCAATGCAGACTGACGCAGATCATTGATGCCTGCGCGCTGCGAAGCTTCCGCGATCTGGATGGCGTTGCCACCCGCAAGCACGATGACGGAGATCTCCTCACTCATCGGCATGACCTGATAGATGCCGGTACGTCCCTTGTAGCCTTCGGTGCACTCTTCGCAACCCACGGCCTCGTACAGAGTAATGCCTGCATCCAGCTGGGCCTGGGTGAAGCCTTCAGCCAGCAGCGCATTGGCAGGCAGGTCGACCGGACGCTTGCAGTTGTTGCAAAGTCGACGCGCAAGGCGCTGGGCGATGACCAGCGTTACCGAACTGGTGATGTTGAACGGCGCGATGCCCATGTTCATCAGACGCGCGATGGTCTGCGGCGCGTCATTGGTATGCAGGGTGGACAGTACCATGTGGCCGGTCTGGGCCGCCTTGATGGCAATCTCAGCCGTTTCCAGGTCGCGGATTTCGCCGACCATGATGATGTCCGGATCCTGGCGCAGGAAAGAGCGCAGCGCGGCGGCGAAGGTCATGCCGCGCTTGACGTTCTGCTGGACCTGATTGACGCCCGGCAGCCGGATTTCGACCGGGTCCTCGGCGGTGGAGATGTTGCGGGTTTCGTCGTTGAGGATACCGAGAGCGGTATACAACGACACGGTCTTACCAGAACCGGTCGGGCCGGTCACCAGTACCATCCCGTAAGGCTTGTGAATGGCGTCGAGGAACAGCTTCTGCTGTACTTCCTCGTAGCCAAGCTTGTCGATGCCCAGCTTGGCAGCACTGCCATCCAGGATACGCAGCACGATTTTCTCGCCGAACAGGGTCGGGAGTGTGCTGACGCGGAAGTCGATCTGCTTTGTCTTGGACAGGTTGAGCTTGATTCGCCCATCCTGCGGCACGCGCTTTTCGGCGATGTCCAGCTGCGACATGACCTTCAAGCGTGCGGCAATGCGCTGGTTGAGCTTGACCGGCGCCTTGGCCACGTTCTTGAGCAGGCCGTCGATACGGAAGCGCACGCGGTAATCGTCTTCGTATGGCTCAAAGTGAATGTCCGACGCACCCTTGCGGATGGCATCGACCAGCACCTTGTTGACGAACTTGACCACCGGGGTGTCGTCGCCCTTGGCGTCGTGGCCAGAATCGGCGTTACCACCCTCCTCATCGCCGGAGGAGACATCCAGATCCCCCATCCCATCATCGTCACCGCCACCCAACCCTCCACCCAGCGTGTCGTGCTTGGACTGCCATTGCTCCAAGGTGCGGCGGATCTGCTCTTCGTCGACAAGGATCGGCTCGACCACCAAGTTGGTGTGGAACTTGATCTCGTCCAACGAATGCGTCGGGTCGCTGGTGCCGATGAACAACTTGCCACCACGCTTGAACAGCGGAAGCACATGGTGCTTGCGCAGCAGCTCCTCACTCACCAGGTTGATCGCGCTTTGAGCACTATCAAAGACCGATACATCCAGCAGCGGCATGCCGAACTCAAGGGCGTTCGCCGCGACCAGCTGAGCGGGGGTCACCAGCTTCTTCTCTGCAAAATACTGCGGCAAGGGCTGCTTGGCTGCTGCCGCCTTCGCCATCGCTTCACGGGCGGCGGCTTCTTCAAGCGCTCCATCCTGAACCAAGCGACGAGCGATGCCGGTAATTCCGACGAGATTGGCAGTGACGACGGCGTTCATTGAGCACTTCCCTTAGTACGAAGCTTCATTATGGCCAGCATCACTGTCGGGTACTAGCACCCCGTCGGGCGATACTTTGCTTCGAACGCGGAACCGTCGCAGGTCCACGCGCCGTCCGCGGCTCTGTTCAGGACCAAGTCCTTTCCGTCAATGATGGGGCTTCCCGACACAGTACAACTGATGCTCCCCACCCCAGTCGACTGCACGCTTGCGTCCACAGCGCTGCAGCGCTGGGAAACCTTGAGACCGAGGTAGTCTGCATTGATCAACCCGGCGTCCTGACTGTCCTGAACAACGGTTTCCACCATCGTCTTGCCAGGCCTGATCTCAGACAACGCCGCGGCCAACTGAGCCTTTGCTACGTAATCCTGATACATCGGCAGCGCAATGGCGGCCAGGATGGCAATGATCGCCACAACGATCATCAACTCTATCAAAGTGAAACCACGTGCCCCGCGCATGATTCGTGCCTCCCCCGGCAGCTGGTAATACGGTGATCAAGCAGGATCCGTGCCAAAAAAAAAGGCCCCGACGAGCGGGGCCTCTTCAAGCTACTTGCTATTACTCGCAACCGCCCGGAATGTACTTCTTTTCCGTGATGTTGGTGGAGCAAGCCCAGGTGCCCGCATCGGAGCGGGTCAGGGTGATGGTGCTGCTGGCGATCTTCGGGCTACCAGCCAGGGTGCACACGATGCTGCCGGTCGCGGTGCCGGTCACGTCAATCTTGGTGCAGCGCTTGGAGATGGTCAGGCCGATATCGGCAGCATTTGCCGGGGTCTTGCCTTCGTTGATGGCAACTTCGAACTGGGTCTTGCCGGGGGTGATTTCGGCGAGGCCAGCGGTGACCTGCGACTTGGCGACGTAATCCTGGTACATCGGCAGAGCGATGGCGGCCAGGATAGCGATGATCGCGACGACGATCATCAGTTCGATGAGGGTAAAGCCCTGCTGCTTCTTCATGAGTACATCCCCTAGAGGTGGTTTGAAAAATGGACACTGGGTCGCGCCTGGCCGGCGGACCGGCTGAGCAAGGCAATCGCCCGTGCGGGTGGTTGAAAGCAGGTTGCGTGCCAACTTCTCAGCAATGCTCCCCAGCATTCCCCGGCGCAATGATGGCAGCAATCTTCAGGATTGGAACCCCCCTCACGGTAATTTGCGACCCAACCGGCATTGTGACGCGCTGCGTCACCTTCTGACGGGGGTGGTCTTGGACCCCGGTCACGGATTGCCGTCAGGGAGGGATGCCATGACCGCCCGGAACCGGCTACCATTCGGATTAGAAGCCCGCCTGGGGATGGCGTTGGCTGGGGAGCCTGTATGTCTGTCAGCCGTAGTGCAGTCAAGAAAGAGCCCGTGGCGCGTAGCACCATGGAGTTGCAGCCGTTTGTCTGGGTGGGGACCGACAAGCGGGGCGTGAAGATGAAGGGCGAACAGCCCGCCAAGAACGCCAACATGCTGCGCGCAGAGCTGCGGCGCATGGGTATCACGCCAGATGTGGTGAAGCCCAAGCCGAAGCCGTTGTTCGGCGCGGCGGGCAAGGCCATCAGCGCCAAGGACATCGCCTTCTTCAGCCGCCAGATGGCGACCATGATGAAGTCGGGTGTCCCTATCGTGGGATCGCTTGACATCATCGGCAGCGGGCACAAGAACCCCCGCATGAGGAAGATGGTCGAGAACATCCGCACGGACATCGAGGGCGGCTCGTCTTTATATGAAGCCATCAGCAAGCACCCTGTCCAGTTCGATGAGCTGTACCGCAACCTTGTACGGGCCGGCGAAGGCGCCGGTGTGCTGGAAACGGTGCTGGACACCGTGGCCAACTACAAGGAGAACATCGAGGCGCTGAAGGGCAAGATCAAAAAGGCCCTTTTCTATCCGGTCATGGTTCTCGCTGTCGCCCTGCTGGTAAGCGGCATCCTGCTGGTTTGGGTAGTTCCGCAGTTTGAAGACGTGTTCAAGGGATTTGGCGCGGACCTTCCCGCCTTTACCCAGATGATCGTCAACCTGTCCAGATTCATGGTGTCCTATTGGTGGATGATCCTGATTGTCGCCGTTGGTGCGGCCGTTGGCTTCATTGCGGCCTATAAGCGGTCGCCAAAGATGCAGCACACCATGGATCGCTTGATCCTGAAGGTGCCCGTCATCGGCCAGCTGATGCACAACAGCGCCATCGCCCGCTTCGCGCGCACCACGGCCGTGACCTTCAAGGCCGGCGTGCCACTGGTGGAGGCCTTGGGTATCGTGGCCGGCGCCACCGGCAACAAGGTGTACGAAGAAGCCGTGCTGCGCATGCGCAGCGACGTGTCGGTCGGCTTCCCGGTCAATATGGCCATGAAGCAGACCAACCTGTTCCCGCACATGGTGATCCAGATGACCGCCATCGGCGAAGAAGCCGGCGCCCTGGATGCCATGCTGTTCAAGGTGGCCGAGTACTTCGAGCAGGAAGTGAACAACGCGGTGGACGCGCTGAGCAGCCTGCTGGAGCCGATTGTGATGGTGGTTATTGGTACCATCGTCGGCGGCATGGTGATCGGCATGTACCTGCCCATCTTCAAGCTGGCCTCCGTAGTCGGATAATCAATCAATGGCATTTCTCGACCAGCATCCCGGCCTCGGCTATCCCGCCGCGGCCGCACTGGGGTTGCTGATCGGCAGCTTCCTCAACGTGGTGATCCTGCGCCTGCCCAAGCGGCTGGAGTGGCAGTGGAAGCGCGACGCCCGCGAGGTGCTCGAGCTTCCGGACATCTACGAACCACCCCCGCCCGGGATCGTGGTCGAGCCGTCGCACTGCCCGCACTGCAAGCACAAGCTGTCCTGGTACGAGAACATCCCGCTGTTCAGCTGGCTGGTGCTGGGCGGCAAGTGCCGCCATTGCAAGGCACCCATCTCCATCCAGTACCCGCTGGTCGAGCTGTTGACCGGCCTGCTGGTGGTGGCGAGCGTGTGGCAGTTCGGGTTCGGCTGGCAGGGGTTCGGCGCGATTGTGCTGAGCTGCTTCCTGGTTGCGCTGTCCGGCATCGACCTGCGCACCCAGCTGCTGCCCGACCAGCTCACCCTGCCCCTGATGTGGCTGGGCCTGATAGGCAGCATCGACAACCTTTACATGCCGGCCAAGCCCGCCCTGCTGGGCGCGATTGCCGGCTACCTGTCGCTCTGGTCGGTGTGGTGGCTGTTCAAGCAGATCACCGGCAAGGAAGGCATGGGCCACGGCGATTTCAAGCTGCTGGCCGCGCTGGGCGCCTGGTGCGGGTTGAAGGGCATTCTGCCGATCGTGCTGCTGTCGTCGGTGATCGGCGCGATCCTGGGCTCGATCTGGCTGTACTCGCGTGGTCGTGACCACGCTACGCCGATTCCGTTCGGACCCTATCTGGCCATTGCCGGCTGGATTGTGTTCATGTGGGGCGAGCCGTTGATCAATGCCTACCTGAGATTGTCCGGCCTGCGCTGAGGGCACGGCGATGAGCCAGTTCGTGATTGGCTTGACCGGCGGCGTGGCCGCCGGCAAGAGCGAAGTAAGCCGCCGCTTCGAGGCGCTGGGCATCACCGTCGCCGACGCCGACCTGGCCGCCCGCGCGGTGGTGGCACCCGGCAGCGAGGGCCTGGCGCGGATCGTGGCCCACTTCGGTTCCGAGATCCTGCTGGCCGACGGCCAGCTTGACCGCGCCGCGCTGCGGGAGCGCATCTTCGCCTCGGCCCAGGAGCGGCAGGCGCTGGAAGCGATCACCCACCCGGCCATTCGCCAGTTGCTGCGGCAGACCTGTGAGCAGGCGCCGGGCCCGTATGCGGTGGCCGCGATTCCGTTGCTGGCCGAAGCCGGTGGACGCCAGCAGTACCCTTGGCTGGACCGCATCTTGGTGGTGGACGTTCCGGTGGAGGTGCAGCACGCCCGGCTGATGCAGCGCGATGGTATTGATGCGCAACTGGCCGACAGGATGATTGCCGCGCAGGCCAGCCGCGAAGCGCGGTTGGCATTGGCCGACGACGTGGTGCGCAATGATGGCCACCCGGATCATCTGCAGGCCGAGGTGGAGCGGTTGGATCAGGCGTACCGGGCGCTGGCGCGGTAGAGCCACCCCTTGGGTGGCTGCGCTCGCCCCGGC
>NZ_JBOIBY010000561.1:0-14011 GCF_050739655.1 Pseudomonas sp.
CGAAAAACCTGTAGACGCCGCGACCATTCAGGATGCTCGCGTCATCGTTAACGTTTTTCGCGAGCAAGCTCGCTCCTACAGACATCCACCGGAACATTAGCCAGCTAAGTTGGTCGAGATAGATGTAAGCCCATTTACGGGTTTGATCGAGGAGGCTGCGATGTCAGAGTGGAAAGTCACTTTCGTGGATGATCATGGACAAACGATCAACGAAGTCTTTGAGTGCGAGGAATGCCCGAGTCACGAGCAGGCCGCCAAACTCATCAAGGAACGGTTCCTTCCTGTTGCTGCAAAGCTCGACCTGA
This sequence comes from Pseudomonas sp., assembly GCF_050739655.1. Classification (GTDB taxonomy): domain Bacteria; phylum Pseudomonadota; class Gammaproteobacteria; order Pseudomonadales; family Pseudomonadaceae; genus Aquipseudomonas. Next base: position 306 of record NZ_JBOIBY010000561.1, read on the forward strand.
ACGATCTGGAAGGGCGAACCGTTGACGCCAGCGTTAAAAACCTCAAGACACAGAACAGCATCCAAATCCTCAGTATTACCCCGATCTGATACGCCTTCAGTCACATTCTCAACCAGACCTTGGCAGCGGCTCTCTCTTGAGGCTAATCTGCAAGCGAGATCAGCGAATGGATCGCTAAGGTCTGGTCTTGTCAGCTCCATGCTTGTTTCCCGCCGGCACATCGATTGCCGAATCGTTCGCACATCGGGTTGCGCGCGTAGGGAGTACGGAAAGTCTATCCATCAGATTGAGGAGGACGTTTCATGAGCACAGCCTATCAAGAAGACATCAGCAGCAGCGTGCTGCGCCGCATGAAAGAAGGCGGTTTCGACTTTTCACGATTCCATCCGATCGAGTTCTACGCCATTTTCCCGGACGAGGAGCGGGCACGCAGGGCGGCACGTCATTTCCATCATGGTGAATCCTTGAATGCGCAAATCAGTGTGCGCGACGATGGCGCATGGTCGCTCGAACTGAGCAAGGTGATGTACGCCACCTACGATGACATCGGCGATTTCGAACAGGGGTTCGAAGCGGTGGTCGAGCCGTTGGGCGGCATCATTGAGGGCTGGGGTGTCAAACAGGAGGTACGAGGGCGACTCGCATAACCTTATGAACAGCAAGAACCAGTGATAACGGCTGACCTTCGGGTTGGCCGTTTTCGTTTTCGTCGCTGAAAAATCCAACTCAAACCTATGGGTGCTGGCTTGTCGGGTCGTCGTAACGCAGCGATGGCGGCCTTAGAGCCGACAGGGATTTTTTATTGAGTACATATCCATTGCTGCGGTAACGGCGGCTTATGGTTTCGCCCTTACGGCGAGTCACTTTTTTTACAAGCGCCTAAAAAAAGTAACCAAAAAAACGCTCGCCCCTTTCGTACGGCCCACTCGCTAAGGCTCGGGGTACCTTCGCTCCGGCATCCATCCGGGGGCATCGCCCTCCGGTTGGCTTCGCTGGCACCTACATGCGATGAGTTCGACTGCGTCGAACGGCGCTGCGCGCCAATCCCCGGATGCATACCTCCACTCAGCCTGCCGATGGGGCGGGTGGATCAAGATCAAGAGCTGCAGGCGAGCTAACGCTCGGCCTGTTGAGTGGTGAGAAGCAATGTGTATGCGCATCAACTGTAGGAGCGGGCTTGCTCGCGAAGGCGGCCTTACAGCCGACCTGGATTCTGCGGACCTCCCCAATCCCTGTGGGAGCTGGCTTGCCAGCGATGGCGTCCGAAGGAGCAACGCGTAACTCAATGGCCACTTCGCCAGCAAGCCGGCTCCTACGGACTATGCTGGAGACAGGCGACAACTTCGCCTTGCAATGAAGCGGGGGCGATCGGGTTGGGGCATTTAACGCACAGGATTGGTGCGGTGTGTGCGAGTTGATTATCCAACCGATTGAAATTTAAGCGTTTATGCCGATGGCACGGGCCTTGCGAAGGTCCGTATGTCCGGGTGACAAGGAGTACGGCATGATCCGCACCTATTTTGATGAGATGTACGATGCCGGCGGCCAGGTCCGCCCGCATTATCGGGAGTTTGCCCGTTGGCTGGCCGAAACGCCTGACGAGCTTTTGGCACAACGGCGACGCGAGGCCGATCTGTTATTTCATCGCGCCGGGATTACATTCACGCTCTACGGTGATGAGCAAGGGACAGAGCGCCTGATTCCCTTCGACACCATTCCCCGCAGTATCCCCGCCAGCGAGTGGCGAGTCGTCGAGCGCGGCTGCATTCAGCGGGTCAAGGCCTTGAACATGTTCCTCGCCGACCTCTACCACGAGCAGCGCATCATCAAGGCCGGCATCATTCCGGCCGAGCAGGTGCTGGCCAACGAGCAATATCAGTTGGCGATGCAAGGGCTGGATCTGCACCGGGATATCTATTCGCACATCTCCGGCGTCGACCTGGTGCGCGACGGCGACGGCACGTACTACGTGCTTGAAGACAACCTTCGTACACCGAGCGGCGTGAGCTACATGCTCGAAGACCGCAAGATGATGATGCGGCTGTTCCCTGAACTGTTCGCAGCGCAACGCATCGCCCCCATCGACCACTATCCGAACCTGTTGCTCGACACCCTGAAAAGCTCAAGCCCGATCGATAACCCGAGCGTGGTGGTGCTGACGCCGGGGCGCTTCAACAGCGCGTTCTTCGAGCACGCGTTCCTGGCGCGGGAAATGGGCGTGGAGCTGGTGGAAGGCGCGGATCTTTTCGTGCGTGACGATAAGGTCTACATGCGCACCACCGACGGGCCGAAGGCTGTCGACGTGATCTACCGTCGCCTCGACGATGCGTTCCTCGATCCGCTGGCGTTCAATCCGGACTCCATGCTGGGCGTGCCGGGGCTGCTGTCGTCCTACCGTTCCGGCAACGTGGTGCTGGCCAATGCCATCGGCACCGGCGTGGCGGACGACAAATCGGTGTATCCGTTCGTTACCGACATGATCCGCTTCTATCTGGATGAAGAGCCGATCCTGCAGAACGTTCCCACGTGGCAGTGTCGCAACCCGTCTGAGCTTTCCCACGTACTGGCCAACCTTCCAGAACTGGTGGTTAAGGAAACCCAAGGTTCCGGCGGTTACGGGATGTTGGTAGGCCCGGCGGCGACAGCGGCGGAAATCGAAGCCTTTCGCGCGCGAATCATTGCCAAACCCCATGCCTACATCGCGCAACCGACGCTGTCGCTGTCGACCTGTCCGACCTTTGTCGAGAACGGCATTGCGCCGCGCCATATCGATCTGCGTCCGTTTGTATTGTCTGGCCGCGAAACCCGGGTCGTGCCCGGTGGCTTGACCCGTGTCGCCTTGCGTGAAGGCTCGCTGGTGGTGAATTCCTCCCAGGGTGGCGGAACCAAGGACACCTGGGTGGTCGAGGATTGAAGGAAGCCTGTCATGCTAAGTAGAACTGCCTCGGATTTGTATTGGATGTCGCGTTACCTGGAGCGGGCGGAAAATCTCGCACGGATGCTCGACATCAGTTATTCGCTGTCGTTGATGCCACAGGATGGCCGTGGCGACGGTCTGCACGAACTGGCCATGCCGTTGTTGATCACCGGCACCCTGGACGATTACCTCGAACGCCATGGCGAGCTGCATGCCGAGCGTCTGTTGCATTTCTTCGCCCTGGACGCCGCCAACCCGGCGAGCATCTACAGCTGCCTCGGCGCGGCGCGGGCCAGTGCCCATGCGGTGCGCGGGCGAATCACGGCGGACATGTGGGAAAACATCAACGCAACCTGGCTGGAGATTCGCGGTATTGCCGAACAGGGCCTCAGCCGCTACGGCATGAGCCGTTTCTGCGAGTGGATCAAGGAGCGTTCCCACCTGTTCCGTGGCGCGTCCTACGGCACCATCATGCGTAACGATGCTTTCCGTTTCATTCGCCTGGGAACCTTCATCGAAAGGGCCGACAACACTTTGCGCTTGCTTGATGCCCGTTACGAAATGGCCGGCGATCAGGCCGAAGCGGTCAGCGACGGCACGGCACACGCTTACTATCAGTGGAGTGCGTTGTTGCGGGCCTTGTCATCTTTCGAGGCGTACACCGAAATCTACCGCGACGCCCCCGGTGCGAGGCACGTGGCCGAGCTGCTGTTGCTGCGGGCGGATGTCCCACGCTCCTTGCGCGCCTGCACCGAAGAGATCGATCAGATTCTCGCGCAACTGCCGGGCGCCAACGGTCGTCCTGCACAGCGCATGGCGGCGGAAATCGACGCCCGCCTGCGCTACACCGGCATCAATGAAATTCTCGACGAAGGCCTGCACGCCTGGCTCACCGAGTTCATCCCGCTGGTGCGCCAGTTGGGTAACGCCATTCACAGTTCCTACCTGGAGGCTGCATGAGACTTTCCATAAGCCACGAGACCGCCTATCACTACGAAGATCAGGTGCGGGCGAGCATCCAGTACTTGCGACTGACACCCCACGACAGCGAGCGCCAGCACGTGCTGAGCTGGCAACTCGACCTGCCGCGTCCAGTGCGCGCGCAACTCGATCCGTTCGGCAACATCTTGCATGTGTTGACCATGGACGAGCCCCATGAGGCGATCATTATCGGTGCCCGAGGACAGGTCGACATCGATGAGCTACGCGAAGCCGAGCACGAGAGCCAGTCGGCGTTGCCGTTCCTGCGTTTTACGCGGCTGACCGAAGCGGACGCTGCCCTGCGCGCGTTTGCCGAGAAGGCGTGCAAACAGCGCCGCGATCGCACGGCATTGATCGATTTGATGCATGGCCTTAACCAGCACATGACCTACACACCGGGCGCAACCGAAGTGGATACCAGTGCCGCCCAAGCCTTCGCCGGGCGTTCGGGGGTTTGCCAGGACCATACCCACGCGTTCCTAGCCTGCACCCGCAGCCTGGGCATTCCCGCGCGGTATGTCTCGGGGTATCTGTACAGTGAAAACTGTGAACACCTGGCCAGCCACGCGTGGGCCGAAGCGTGGCTGGATGATGCCTGGTACAGCTTCGACGTAACCAATGAACTGGCGCGCCCTGAACGGCATCTGAAACTGGCGGTAGGACTGGATTACCTGGATGCCTGCCCGGTGCGCGGGATGCGCCGGGGCGGTGGCTGCGAGCAGATGCATGCGAAAGTGTTTGTTTCACCTACACCCGCGCCGGTGATCTCCGTACAACAGCAGTAAGTTCCGTACAGATCGTTCCCACGCTCTGCGTGGGAATGCCTCAACGGACACTCTGCGTTCGGCTCTTGATGGGGACGCGGAGCGTCCCGGGCTACATTCCCACGCAGAGCCGTGGGAACGATCAGTTACGATCGGTCAAGGCTTAACCTTGCGCCCCGCCATATGCTTCAAATACCCCACCAAACTCTCCAGATCCTCATCCGGTAGCACCTCGGTGGTGAACCCCGGCATCCTTGCCTGTGGCCACTGGCGCAGGCTCTGCGGGTCGCGAATGTAGCGCTTGAGGAAGTCCGCACCGATGTACTCGGTCGGGTTGTACGGAATGTTCAGGTCCGGCCCGAACTGGGCATCCCCGGCACCATTGAGACGATGGCAGGCCAGGCAGTTTTTCTGGAACAGTGCAAAACCCTTGTTCACCGGGTCGTCCGCTTTCAACGCGGGATCCGGCAGCAGGGCAGGGAAGCGCTGAGCCACCGGCGCCAGGCGCTTGATACTGGCAAGTTCGAATGGCCATTGTTCCGGGCTGATATTGCCCGCCCGTGGATCGGTCCAGACCAGATAAAACGGCCCGGCGCTGTGCGTGCCTTCGGATCGGGGCGGCCAGGGATTGGCCGGGTCTTCAATTGCCAGCCAGGCGCGCGACCCTGCCGAGGCGAGCAGTGGCGCCGCTGCCAGTTCGGCGGCAAAACCGTCCGATGCCACGGCTTGCAAATGGTCGTCTGATTTTATGCCGGTCAGCAACGCGGCCAAGGGTACGGCGCGATAGGTCATATCGCGCTTGTAGGAGACGTCATTGGCGATGGTGATGGTCTGGATTTGAGGATGCTTGAGCAACTCCTCGGTTTGCCAGGTACGACTGTCCTCGCCCAGCTCCAGGTTGAGCTGTGCGGCATACAGAGGCGTGCTGAGCAGCAAGGCCCCGAACACAATGAGCGTTTTCAATTGATCGCCGTCCATGTCGTGGAAATGCCGTAAAGGTTGGCACAGCCACGCTGGCCCGGGTAGCGAGCCAGTCACATTTTTACCGTGGCGATAAAAGCTTCGGCGCGTGAGTCAGCCGATCACCTTGGTCAGGTTCGGCACAATTAACAGCAGCGTGGTGGCGAAAAGAATGAGCCCGGCTTGACGAACTTTCGATTGTTTAAACATGGCTTGACCGCCTTTTTTGTTATTTCCTGATGCCTGCCTGCATATCTCCATGACGGCATGCGATGCACTTCCTGTAACACGAGCGCCTCGGCAAAACCCGACGACAACTTCGTACAACTTGTACCTTAGAGCCAGCGTCACACTTGGTTTAGATCCATTTCGTATGGTGATCTCGAAATTTGCTATCAAAAAGGCATGAGGCCTATTGCCAGCTTCTTTGGCGGCCTTTTGCTAGACACCTGCGTGTCCTGAACCGGTTAACCAAACCGTGCATGACCGTCCGTCTGAGCGTGACCGTCAACGCGTGTGAGCGCTGCGGTCATTGAATCCACAGGCGCTCGGAATAAGGTGGAGGCTCGTTACTTGCGCAAAAATCGACAATAACAAGATCGAGGACGTCATGACCCAAGCGTTGATTTTCGATGCCTTACGTACGCCCCGGGGCAAGGGCAAGGCCGATGGTGCCTTGCACAGTGTCAAACCGGTGAACCTGGTGGCCGGGTTGCTCACGGCGCTGCAACAGCGAACGGACCTGGACACCAGTCAGGTGGACGACGTTGTGCTGGGCTGCGTGACGCCCATCGGCGACCAGGGTTCCGACATCGCCAAAACCGCCGTACAAGTAGCCGATTGGGATGTCAGCGTGGCTGGCGTGCAGATCAATCGTTTTTGCGCCTCGGGGCTGGAGGCGGTGAACCTGGGGGCGATGAAAGTTCGCTCCAGCTTCGAAGACCTGGTGGTGGTCGGCGGCGTCGAATCCATGTCGCGGGTGCCGATGGGCAGCGACGGCGGGGCTTGGGCGCTCGATCCGCAGACCAATCTGCACAGCCATTTCACCCCACAAGGCGTGGGCGCCGACCTGATCGCCACGATCGAAGGTTTCAGCCGCCAGGACGTCGATGCCTACGCGCTGCACTCACAACAGAAAGCCGCGCGGGCACGGGCCGATGGTTCGTTCAGAAAATCCCTGGTGCCGGTGCAGGATCAGAACGGGATCATCCTCCTGGATCACGATGAGTTCATCCGCCCCGAGTCGACCTTGGAAGGCCTGGGCAAGCTAAAGCCGAGTTTCGAAATGCTCGGGCAGATGGGTTTCGACGCCACGGCATTGCGGGTCTACAGCCATGTGGAGCGGATCAACCATGTGCACACGCCCGGCAACAGTTCCGGGATTGTCGACGGTGCGGCATTGATGCTTATCGGCTCCGAAGCCAAGGGGCGGGGGTTGGGCTTGCAACCCCGGGCGCGGATCGTCGCCACGGCGGTCACCAGCACCGACCCGACCATCATGCTTACCGGTCCCGCGCCGGCCACTCGCAAGGCATTGGCCAAGGCCGGGCTGCGGATCGAAGACATCGATCTGTTCGAGGTCAACGAAGCTTTTGCCTCCGTGGTGTTGAAGTTCATTAAGGACATGGCTGTCGACCCGGACAAGGTCAACGTCAATGGCGGCTCCATCGCCCTCGGCCACCCGCTGGGCGCTACAGGCTGCGCGATTCTCGGCACGCTGCTCGACGAGCTGGAAGCGCGGCGCCTGCGTTATGGCCTCGCGACCCTGTGCGTCGGCGGCGGCATGGGCATTGCCACCATCATCGAACGCCTCTGAGTCCGGACTTCAAGGAACCTGTTTATGAGCCAAGCCATTCGCTACGAAAAGGGTCAGGACCAGATTGTCGTCCTGACCATCGATATGCCGGGCCAGAGCGCCAACACCATGAATACGGTGTACCGCGAAGCCATGGCCGACTGCATCGCCCGATTGGTGGCCGACAAGGAAACCATCGCCGGCGTCATCATCACCTCTGCCAAGAAAACCTTTTTTGCCGGTGGTGACCTCAACGAGCTGATCAAGGTTGGCAAACCCCAGGCCAAAGCCTTTTACGACATGGTGCTCGGCCTCAAGGCCCAGCTAAGAGCTTTGGAAACCCTCGGCAAACCGGTGGTCGCCGCGATCAATGGCGCGGCACTCGGCGGCGGCTGGGAAATCTGCCTGGCCTGTCATCACCGGGTAGCACTGGATGATTCGTCGGTGCAACTCGGGCTGCCGGAAGTGACCCTCGGCTTGCTGCCAGGTGGTGGTGGGGTGGTGCGCATGGTGCGCATGCTCGGTCTGGAAAAAGCCTTGCCCTACCTGCTTGAAGGTAAAAAAGTGCGACCGCAACAGGCGTTGCAGGCGGGTTTGATCGATGAACTGGCGGCGGATCACGATGAGTTGCTCGCCAAGGCGCGGGCGTGGATTCTGGCTAATCTGGAGGCGGTACAGCGGTGGGATGTGAAGGGCTACCAGATCCCCGGTGGGACACCCTCGAATCCGAAAGTCGCGCAGATGCTGGCGATTGCACCTTCGATCCTGCGCAGCAAAACCCAGGGCACGATGCCCGCGCCCGAGAAAATCCTCTGCGCCGCCGTCGAGGGCGCACAGGTGGATTTCGATACGGCGCACTTGATCGAAACCCGTTACTTCACCGAACTGACCACCGGCCAGGTGTCGAAAAATCTGATCGGCACGTTCTGGTTCCAGCTCAACGAGATCAACGCCGGAGGGTCGCGCCCCCAGGGTTTTGCGCCTTACGTGACTAAAAAGGTCGGCGTGCTAGGCGCCGGGATGATGGGGGCGGGTATCGCTTTTGTCAGCGCATCGGCCGGAATCGAAGTGGTGCTCAAGGACGTCAATCTCGCGGCAGCCGAGAAGGGCAAGGCCCATTCTGCGGGCTTGCTGGACAAGAAAGTCGCTCGCGGACAAATGAGCATTGAGCAACGTGAAGCCGTGCTGGCCCGCATTCGCACCACTGAAAGCGATGCAGATCTCGGCGGATGCGACCTGATCATCGAGGCCGTGTTTGAGGACCGTGAGCTCAAGGCCAGGGTTTCACTGGCGGCGCAGCAGATCGTTGGCGCAGATGCGGTGATCGCTTCCAACACCTCGACCCTGCCGATCAGCGGCCTTGCCAAGGCGGTGCCGGATCAAGGCAAATTCATCGGTCTGCATTTCTTCAGTCCCGTGGAAAAAATGCCACTGGTGGAAATCATCAAGGGTGCCAACACCAGCGATGAAACCCTGGCTCGCGGGTTTGATTTCGTACTGCAAATCAAGAAAACGCCCATTGTGGTCAATGACAGTCGCGGGTTCTTCACGTCCCGAGTGTTCGGCACGTTCACCCATGAAGGCATTGCCATGCTCGGCGAAGGCGTTAGCGCGCCCATGATCGAGACCGAGGCGCGCAAGGCTGGCATGCCTGTGGGGCCGCTGGCGATCTCTGACGAAGTTTCCCTCAGTCTGATGAGCCATATCCGCCAGCAAACCGCCAAAGACCTTCAGGCAGAAGGGAAACCGCTGATTGAACATCCGGCGTTCGCTGTGATTGACCTGCTGCTGAATGAGTACAAACGTCCGGGCAAGGCGGCGGGAGGTGGTTTCTACGAGTATCCGGCCGGCGACCAGAAGCATTTGTGGCCAGAACTCAAGGCACGCTTCGAGAGAGCCGATGGGCAGATTTCGCCCAAGGATGTGCGTGATCGGTTGCTGTTCGTGCAGGCCATCGAAACCGTGCGTTGTGTGGAGGAGGGTGTACTGACCTCCACGGCCGATGCCAACGTCGGCTCGATCTTCGGTATTGGCTTCGCGGCCTGGACCGGCGGTGCGCTGCAGTTCATCAATCAGTACGGGATCAAGGATTTCGTCGCCCGTGCCCAATATCTCGCCGGGCAATATGGCGAGCGCTTTGCGCCGCCGGCGCTGTTGTTGGAAAAGGCTGCCAAAGGTGAGGCGTTCTAGGGGACAAGTGACGCGCCATGGGGCTTGCCTTGATACCGTGTTTCAAGGCAGGCTCTGGGGTGTGCATTATTCCCATCACGTGTCAGGTATTTTTTATGTCGTTACGCATCTGCATTCTGGAAACCGACAACCTGCGTCCGGAATTGGTCGACCAGTATCAGGGCTACGGGCAGATGTTCAAGCGCCTGTTTTCGCAGCAACCCATTGCCGCTGAATTCACTATCTACAACGTCGTACAGGGTGAGTATCCCGACGATGAACTGACCTTCGACGCCTATCTGGTGACAGGCAGCAAAGCCGATTCCTTCGGTACCGATCCGTGGATTGAAACCCTCAGGGAATACCTGCTGGATCGCTACAAGCGTGGCGACAAGTTGCTGGGCGTGTGCTTCGGCCATCAATTGCTGGCGCTATTGCTAGGTGGCAAGAGTGAACGTGCGACCCAAGGCTGGGGCGTCGGTACCCACAACTACAAACTCGCCGCCAAGGCGCCATGGATGAGCCCCGTGCGCGAAGAACTGACCCTGTTGATCAGTCACCAGGACCAGGTCACGTCGCTGCCGGAAAACGCTACGGTCATTGCCTCCAGCGACTTCTGCCCGTTTGCCGCGTACCACATCAATGACCAGGTGCTGTGCTTCCAGGGGCATCCGGAGTTCATTCACGACTACTCCCGGGCGCTGCTGGAGATTCGTCAGCAGGCGCTGGGCGAGCAGGTGTACTCGAAGGGTGTGGCGAGCCTGGATCATGAGCACCACGGCGCCACGGTTGCCGAGTGGATGATGCGATTCGTGGCGCACAAGCCAGAAACTGCGGTTTAGCGGTAAAAGCTTCGCTTCCACAGGAATCCTCGCTATTGATGAGGACCCTGTGGGAGCGAGCCTGCTCGCGATTCGTCCAGACAACTCGGTCCTGACTACAACCATCCCGACTTCTTGAAACTCGCCCACAACGCCGCACACCCCACCGTAATAAACCCCAATACCGCGAAATACCCGTAATGCCAGGTCAACTCAGGCATGTTCTGAAAGTTCATCCCGTAAATCCCCGCCACCGCCGTCGGGAACGCCAGAATCGCCGCCCATGCGGCAAACTTGCGTTGCACCACACTCTGGCGTGACGCTTCCAGCAACACCCCGACCTCAATGGTCTGGCTGGCGATTTCGGCCAGGGTCGTCAGGTCTTCCATTTGCCGTGTCACATGAATCTGCACATCGCGAAAGTACGGTCGCATGTTCTTGTCGATGAACGGGAAGCTGAGCTTTTGCAGTTCCTCGCCGATCTCCACCATCGGTGCCGCATAACGGCGAAGGCGCAATACATCGCGGCGCAAGCTATGGAGTTTTTGAATATCGCGCTCGTTCAGGCAGTCACACATGACATTGCGCTCCAGCTCGTCGATTTCGGCATGGATCGCCTCTCCCATCGGCTGGTAGTTCTCGATCACGAAGTCGAGGAGGGCATAGAGCACGAAATCTTCACCGTGCTCCAGCAACAACGGACGCGCCTCGCAACGCTGCCGGACGTGGGCATAGGACGCTGAATGACCATTGCGCGCGGTAATGATGTAACCCTTACCGGCAAAAATATGGGTTTCTATGAACGAGATTTTTCCGTCTTCGCGTATCGGCGAATAGGTGACGATGAACAACGCATCGCCAAAGGTTTCCAGCTTGGGTCGGCTGTGTTTCTCAAGGGCATCTTCAATGGCCAGTTCATGCAGGTTGAACTGGCGTTGCAGATTGAACAGTTCCTCTGCATTGGGCTCTTCGAGGCCGATCCAGACAAAGTGGCCGGGCTTTGCCGCCCAGGCAGCACCCTCGTCGAGGGTGATATTGGTGACTTTCTTTCCAGCGCTGTAAACCGCAGCAGCAACAACTCTACCCATGGTCTTGGTTCACTTCTTGGCAACTTTTATTAGGCGCTTTCTATGCTTGATGAAGGCCGTGGCAGGCAATGTTCAGCTTAGCCCTGTCCAAGGCTTGAGAGTCAGTGAATTCTGCATGGTTCGTAAGTAAGCGGTCGCAGGAGAAAGTTCGCGGGCAAAAGAAAACCCGCACCAGGCGGGTTTCTTTCAAGCGGCTTGCAGTTGCCGGTCCATCGAATCGATGCATTCGCGCATCTGATCACGACACTGGGCCATCAGCATGGGCATGTCGTCCAGGCTCAAGCCGGCAGTCGGTATCGCCGGCAGCGAGCGGATCAGAATTTTCCCACTGCGCCAGCGGTTCAATCGCATGTGCTTGACGTAACTGCTGACACACACCGGCACAATGGGTACACCGGCAGCAATGGCCATCTGGAACGCGCCTTTCTTGAAGGGCAGCAACTCTTCACCCAGGTTACGTGTGCCTTCCGGGAACACCCAGATCGAGGTGTCTTCGTTTTGCAGGGTGTGGGTGGTGGTCAACATCGCCTGGCGTGCTTTCTGCGCATTGCCACGGTCGATCAGCACGTTACCGGCCAGCCAGAACAACTGCCCGAACAGCGGTACCCACTTCAGGCTCTTTTTGCCAATGCAAACGGTGCGGCGTGGCACCACGTTGCCGAAAACAAACAGGTCGTAGTTGGACTGGTGGTTGGCAATGATCACGCAACTGTCGGGCTTATCCATCAGCGGCCCGACTTCAGCCTTCACCCGCAAACGCAAAATACACATCGCCGGCCACGCGTAGAGGCGGGCGCACAGGCGACTGTTGTCCGGATTGAAAGGGCGGCACAAGCCGAGAATGACGCCCAGCACACCCGCGACAATAAAGTGCAGTCCCATCAACGACATACGTAGAACAAACAGCATTTTCAGGCCCCAACGGGACAAAAGGTGGCGCAGTGTACGGATGTGCACTGTTTTCGGCAATTGTCGCTATAGACGTGGGAGATGGCCGATGTTTGTGCGCATGTTTCCGACTTGTTGGTCAGATGCGGTTTAGAGAGGTTACGGAGGTTTTACCGGATCATGTACGAAAAAGCCCGACACGACGGTCGGGCTTTTCGCCGAAACAGGGAAGGGCTTAGCCCATATGCTCCTGGTCCAGAATGATTGCGTTGTCCAGGGTATCGAGCAGCGCCTTACGCACCTTCAGCTTGGTGTTCTTGTGTGCCGTCATATTGATCTTCTTCAACTGACGAGCCGCCGCCAGCGCAGCGCCTTGAAGTTCTTCGGCGGATACCACGACGTCGAGGAAACCGGCATCCACGGCGGTCTGCGGATTGAACATCTCGCCATTGATCACGGAGCGATGGAACGCCGACTTGCGCAGACGATCACGGGCCAGCTCGATGCCGGCATGGTGCATGGTCATGCCGATCTGCACTTCGTTCAGGCCGATGCTGAACGGACCGTCGACACCGATGCGGTAGTCCGCCGACAACAGCAGGAAAGCACCTTTGGCCACGGCATGCCCAGGGCAAGCCACGATCACCGGGAACGGATGCGACAACAGACGACGGGCCAATGTCGAGCCGGAAGTCACCAGTGCCACGGCTTCCTTGGGACCGGACGTCATCACCTTCAAGTCATAACCGCCGGACAGAATTCCCGGTTGCCCGGTAATGATCACCACCGCACGATCAGCCACCGCCTGATCCAGCGCAGCGTTGAAGGCAGCAATCACATCCGGAGAGATAGCGTTGACCTTGCCATTGCTCAAGGTCAGGGTCGCTATACCGTCTTCGAGATGGTACGAAATCAACTCACTCATGACGCTATTCCTTTCTATAAAGATGGGCTGAAGTTACTCACCGCTACCAGCAAGGTAAAGCGCCGTGACTGACTCGCCAGTCACCCTTTACCCATCCAACCAGCGCCGCCCACCGCCGCCGCCGCGCATTGCCCTCTATATAGACGCAGGCGCGAAGCCGGAGATTGGCCGGTTTGCCATGCCCTTGAGCGAGCGCAATCGACTAAATGCGTTAACCGCATGAAAATTCTGAAAAAAATGTTTGCCATCAGAAAAGCTTTCGACTACATTAGCGCGCCTCGACAGACAGAACTTGTTTGAAGAGATACGGTGAAGTGTCCGAGTGGCTTAAGGAGCACGCCTGGAAAGTGTGTATACAGGAAACTGTATCGAGAGTTCGAATCTCTCCTTCACCGCCA
>NZ_JBOIBY010000562.1:0-1164 GCF_050739655.1 Pseudomonas sp.
CATCCAGCATCATTGCTGACAGATACTCCGCTATCGCGAGCAAGCTCGCTCCCACAGTGTTTAGTGGTTAGCCGGGCCGATCGATCTGATCCAAAGCCCTATTCACCGCCAACTCTCCCAACATGATCACTTGCGCGATGCCCAGCAGGGTGTTGCGGTGCGTGCCTTGCAGAAATCCCGCCAGATCGTTGGCCATGACACTGGCTGAAGCGAGTGATTCGCAGGCGTGGGCCAGCAGGGTTTCGGTGTCGATTTGCGGGTTGATGGTGAACATCGTGGAGGGTTTGTGCGAGGTGGCCATGATATGCAGGGCCGGGTTGGGGCAAGCGTTGTTGTCCGGTGGATCGGGGGTAACCTTCAACATCGTTCGGTCTCCAGAACTGGAGCCGTCACCGATACGCTGCTAAACGAAGGGTGGCGGCTGTACGCAGGTTAGCAGACCGGGGAGACACGAAACCGGCGCGCCCGAGGGCGCCCTGCGCACAGCTGCCATCAAGTGCAGGGATGGGGAATACCTGACTGTCTGGACTGCCAATGCGTCTCATGTCACCACGGGCTGCTAAACCCGATCACTGGGAATCAGTGACGCGGACCAAGTTACCGATGGCCTCCAGGGCGCACAAGCCGGCGGATTCTGGCGTACCTGTAGGCTATGACGCAAGGCGCTGTAGCTTGCAGGAAGTTAATCTGACAGCCGTTAAACAAGCATTGCAGATTGACACCGCCATCGCGGGCAGACTCGCTGAACTCGTTTCCCTGTAGGAGCGAAGCTTGCTTGCGAAAAACGCTGGGGCACCGCGGGCATTCAGGCAGCCCGCGTTATCGTTAACGTCCATCGCGAGCAAGCTCGCTCCTACAGAAGAGAAGAGCAGGCCGAGCGTTAGCTCGCCTGCCGCTCTTGATCTTGATCCACCCGCCCCCTCGGCAGGCTGAGTGGAGGTGTTCATCCGGGGAATGGCGCGTAGCGCCGTTCGACGCAGTCGAACTCATTGCATGTAGGTCGCGCGAAGCCGACCGGAGGGCAATGCCCCCGGATGAATACCGGAGCGAAGGAACCCCGAGCCCTGGCGTGGGGCCGGACGTTCGGGGCGAGCGCTTTTTTTGCTTACTTTTTTTGAGGCGCTTGTTAAAAAAAGTGAGTCGCCGTAAGGGCGAAACCATAAG
>NZ_JBOIBY010000563.1:0-17069 GCF_050739655.1 Pseudomonas sp.
GCCTGCGGCAGCTCCTACAGGGAAATGCATTCCAGGGTAGGAGCTGCCGCAGGCTGCGATCTTTTCGGCGCGACGACGTTCGCGTTCATGCACTCGCTTCGCCGCGGGATCGCTGGCAGACTGCCAATCCTTCTACGCCGTTCGTTTTGAGGCTGTATGCCAACGTTTTCTCAGCGTCATGTGTTGCTGGTCATCAGCTGGGTCATTATTTTTGGCGGACTGCTGCTGGTGATCCCGCTGCGTCTGCTGCCCAGCCTGTTGGCCGGGTTGCTGGTGTTCGAACTGGTCAACATGCTCACTCCGCAGCTACAACGGCTGATCGAAGGCCGGCGTGCGCGCTGGCTGGCGGTGGCGCTGCTGGGGACATTGGTGGTCAGTGTGCTGACCCTGATCTTTGCCGGTGCCTTCAGCTTTCTGCTGCACGAGGCGGAAAACCCCGGCGCTTCCCTCGACAAATTCATGCACGTGGTCGACCGCGCGCGCGGCCAGTTGCCGCCCTTCATCGACGCCTATCTGCCGGCCAGCGCCGCGGAGTTCCGGGTGGCGATTGGCGAGTGGATGAGCAAGCATCTGAGCGACTTGCAACTGGTGGGCAAGGACGTGGCGCACATGTTCGTGACGCTGCTGATCGGCATGGTGCTGGGGGCGATCATCGCCTTGCAGCGCATTCCGGACCTGACCAAACGCAAGCCTCTGGCGGCTGCGCTGTTCGATCGTCTGCACCTGCTGGTCCAGGCCTTTCGCAACATCGTGTTCGCGCAGATCAAGATTTCCCTGCTCAACACCTTCTTCACCGGGATCTTCCTGGCGGTGGTGCTGCCAATGTTCGGTATCAAGCTGCCGCTGACCAAGACCCTGATCGTCCTGACCTTCCTGCTCGGCCTGTTGCCGGTGATCGGCAACCTGATGTCGAACACCTTGATCACCATCGTTGGCTTGTCGCTATCGATTTGGGTGGCCGTTGCGGCGTTGGGTTACCTGATCGTTATCCACAAGCTCGAATACTTCCTCAACGCGCGCATCGTCGGCGGGCAGATCAGTGCCAAGTCGTGGGAGTTGCTGTTGGCGATGCTGGTGTTCGAGGCCGCGTTCGGCTTGCCGGGGGTGGTGGCGGGGCCGATTTACTACGCTTATCTGAAGAGTGAGTTGAAGCAGGTGGGGATGGTTTGATCAGGCACTTGTGTTGCTTGATCTGACGCTATCGCTGGCAAGCCAGCTCCCACAAGGTTCAGTGTCGTTCTCACAATCAGGGATAAACACAAAACCTGTGGGAGCTGGCTTGCCAGCGATGGACGCGCCGCAGTCTTGGATCAGCCCATCGACCCATAGCGTTTGGCCGCCTCAATCGCCAAACCACTGCCAATGCTGCCGAAGATATTCCCCTCGACATGCCGTGCATTCGGCAACATCGCCGACACGCTGTTGCGCAGCGCCGGTATCCCGCTCGAACCGCCTGTGAAGAACACCGTGTCCACCTGATCGAACCCGACGTTGGCGTCTGTCAGCAACTGGCTCACGCTGTTGCGCACGCGCTCGAGCAAGTTGTCGATGGCCGATTCGAACAACGCGCGGGTCAGGTCCACGCTCAGACCGGTCTCGATGCGATCCAGCGGCACCACGCGGCTGTCGGAATAGGTCAACTCGATCTTGGTTTCTTCAACCAGCATCGCCAGCCAATGCCCGGCGCGCTGCTCGATCAGCTTGAACAGGCGATCGATGCCGCCGGTGTCTTCGATGTCGTAGCGCATGCTGCCCAGCGCCAGTTGCGACTTCTGCGAATACACCGAGTTGATGGTGTGCCAGGTCGCCAGGTTCATGTGATGACTGGTCGGCATGTAGGCGCCGCTCTTCATCCGGCTGCCGTAGCCGAACAGCGGCATCAGGCCTTGCAGGCTCAACTGCTTATCGAAGTCGGTACCGCCGATGTGCACACCACCAGTGGCCAGAATATCTTCGTGACGGTCATCCACACCCCGACGCTCCGGCGACAGGCGTACCAGCGAGAAGTCGGACGTACCACCGCCGATGTCGACGATCAGTACCAACTCTTCTTTCTCGATGGTCGACTCGTAGTCGAATGCGGCGGCAATCGGCTCGAACTGGAAAGAGACTTCCTTGAAGCCGATCTTGCGGGCCACATCCACCAAAGTGTCTTCAGCTTCCTTGTCCGCCAGCGGATCGTCGTCAACGAAGAACACCGGTCGACCCAGCACCACTTCTTCGAACTCCCGACCGGCGGCGGCTTCGGCGCGGCTCTTGAGTTGGCCGATGAACAGGCCGAGCAGGTCCTTGAACGGCATGGCCGTGCCCAGGACGCTGGTGTCGTGCTTGATCAACTTGGAACCCAGCAGGCTCTTGAGCGAGCGCATCAGGCGCCCTTCGTAGCCTTCCAGGTACTCGTGCAGCGCCAGCCGGCCGTATACCGGGCGACGTTCTTCGAGGTTGAAGAAGACCACCGAGGGCAGGGTGATCTTGTCGTCCTCCAGCGCAATCAGCGTTTCCACGCCGGGGCGCAGCCAGCCGACGGTGGAGTTGGACGTGCCAAAATCGATACCAAGGGCACGGGCTGGAGAGGCGTTGTTCATGTCTTTCAAGTTCCGGTTAAAAAACGGCCGCGCAGTGTATGCCAGTGCGGCACAGAATCGAAGGCCGGTTATCCGCTAAATCTTGCCGTTCGACGCCTTGAAAGACGCGCCATTACCCCCAAACTACCCTGCATCAATCGGACAGCCGCGCAGCGACCGCAAGTCGCCGCGCCTGCTGCCGATAAACTTCTGATGCGCTACCCGGTCACAACCATGAGATTGGTCAAGTCCTGCACTGCAAACAGGTGCATGCTGTGGCAGGTGGCGCGATTTCGATAACGGATGGTGATTCGAGCGATGGACTTCAAAGACTATTACAAGATTCTCGGCGTGGAGCCGACGGCAGACGACAAGGCGATCAAGGCCGCCTATCGCAAGCTGGCGCGCAAATACCACCCCGATGTCAGCAAGGAAAAAGACGCCGAGGCCAAGTTCAAGGACGCCTCCGAGGCCTATGAAGCGCTGAAAAGTGCTGACAAACGCGCCGAATATGACGACTTGCGCCGCTATGGCCAGCATGGCCAACCGTTCCAGGGACCACCGGGCTGGCAGAGCCGTGGCGGGTTCGGCGGTGGCGGTCAGGACACCGGCGATTTTTCGGACTTCTTCAGTTCGATCTTCGGCAACCGTGGCCCGGGTTTTGGTGGTGGTGAACAGTCGCGTCGCAGCAGCGGGCGTCGAGGGCAAGACGTGGAAATGGAACTCGGCGTATTTCTGGAAGAAACCCTGTCGAACGAATCGAAGAAGGTTACTTTCCAGGTGCCGCAATACAACGCGGCCGGCCAGCACGTCAGCAACACCAGCAAAAGCCTGAACGTGAAAATTCCGGCAGGCGTGACTGACGGCGAGCGCATCCGCCTCAAAGGCCAGGGCGCGCCGGGCACCGGTGGTGCTGCCAATGGCGACCTGTACCTGACGATCCGTTTTGCACCGCACCCCAAATTCGACGTCGAAGGCGAAAACCTGATCATCACGCTGCCCCTGGCACCGTGGGAGCTGGCGCTGGGCACTGAAGTCGCGGTACCAACCCTGACCGGCAAGATCAACCTCAAGGTCCCGGCCGGCAGCCAGAACGGCCAGCGCATGCGCGCCAAGGGCCACGGGCTGATGAACAAGGCCGGTGAGCGCGGATTCCTGTTCGTGCAATTGAAGGCCGTCATGCCGAAAAAATCGGACGATGACATCAAGGCCCTGTGGCAGGAACTGGCGAAAAAAGCCGCTTTCGACCCGAGAGAACACTTCTGATTTCAGACATGGAGTAGCCCACTATGAGCAGCCCCCTGATCGTTCAACTGGACATGGCAGAATTCTGTGAGGCGACCGACTTGTCGGACGTCTACGTGATCGAAATCGTCGAGCACGGCATCCTTGAACCCCAGGGGAGCGCACCCAAGGATTGGCGCTTCACCGATTACGAACTTACCCTGGCCAACCGCGCCGCCAAGCTGCGCCACGATCTGGAACTGGAATGGGAAGGCGTCGCCCTGGCGCTGGATCTGCTCGAAGAGGTCCGTGAGTTGCGGGCGGAGAATCGGATGCTCAGGCAGCGGTTGGGCAGGTTGGTGGTTGAATAATCGTTCCGATGTTTCGTGTGCCTGTTCAACGGCACAAGCGCACGTCAGGCTGGTGGTAAATATGTATTTCAGGCTCCGTGATTTTCGAATCGTCGGGGCCTTTTTATTGGAGTGGCCCAGCAGTTATTTGGACTTTTGTTTCCAATACAGGCGAATAAGCTGAAAGCTCTTTCTCTGTTATCAAGGTGATTCAAAAGTGTCTGATTTGCATGGAAGCAACTCGCTGGAAACTCCGGCTCAAAATAACGGCGTTCATTACGATCGTGTATTGGGTGCAATACCCGATGCAATCAAGAATGCCTCTCTTGAGAGGTTGAAAACCTTATCAACCCTCAAGCCGAAAATACCTGAATGGTATAGCGCCGCGCGGGAAATAGACCGCCAGTATTTAAAGCAACTGATAGAAGAACAAGGACGTCTGCAAGGCGTGTTGGATAAGACGCTGGGCGACTTGCAGCACGACATCAATGCCTTCGCCGAACCACTGCTCAATACGTCATTGCAGTCGAACTTCAACACGGTGAAGAACATCAATGAACTGACCGTTCAACTTGAAGTGCCCGACAAGATTGGTTTCGTCATTGATATCGGGGCCAGTCGCATTCGGCATTCCACGCTGCTGGAAGCGGCACTGCACAACTTCGAGGAATCCGAGACTGAGGAGGGCGCGTTTCGCGGCAGTTCCGGTATTTACCGCAAAGATAAACCGGGCAGTTCCAGCCGCGAGCCGGCTATCTCCGTGCCAGCGTTTGCGTCGATGTGCCGAAAGCTGGACATCGGCGGGCAGTATCAAGCGCACATCAAGTCCGTCTTGTTACCCGATACCGAGCGAGCAAGGCTGACGTTGCAACAGCAGAGCGTGGCCAGTGAAAAGGCCGCTTTCCATGTGGCGGCACTGATCGCTCTGATGAAGGGCGATATCAGCAGTCATGCCTATGGCAAGCTGGGGCAAGTGCGTGAGGGAAGGGCGAGCGTCACGCTGTACGACCAACCGTTGCACAGCCATCGTTTATCACTGATGGGCTTCAGGTTGACCGGCATTGTTCTGTTCAGTGCCATCGGCGATCCATCGCAATTGAAGACGGCAATCGACGCGCTGACCCCTGTTGCGTTGAAGTTCTGGAACGAGTGGTCACATCGCATTCCGGCATTGCCCGGCAATGAGTACGAGCAGTTCAAGTTGTTACAGGCGTTCTTTGCCAATGGCCCGCAAGGCGTGAACGACGAACTGCTTCGTCGGGATGATATCTACCGACAAAGTCGTTTGTCTGGCTCGTTGATTGCCTATGTACCCGATGATCCTCATCACCCGTTGAAAGAATATTCCTCGCTGACCGAGTTCATGAAGGAGCTGCTGGGTCAGCTGCGAAACAAGGATTACCAGTCTTTCTTCAGCCGTTTTGTGGCGCAGGGTGACAAAGGACGGTTTTTCACCCGGGTCAACGAACGCCTGACGACTTTCACCTGGCATGAGCGCGAACCACTGGACATGGGCCCGTGGTGGCGTGAAACGGCGGTCGAAAACCCCAATGCAGAGCCGATCACCAATCAGGTCGAGGGCGATTTGTGGGTCGCGCTGTTTCTGTCGCGCCGCGACAAGGCCATTGCCGATGCCAGGCTGATCGCTGTGCCGACCGACGACGAAGATGCCACTTCACGCTTCAAGCGCTTGACCAGCTATTTGTCGATCGGCTGGAACGTTTTCAATTTCGCCGCGATGCTGGTGCCCGGACTGGGTGAAGCCATGCTCGGCATCATGATCGCGCAGATGCTTGCCGAGGTGGCCGAAGGGGTCGAGGACTGGAGCAAGGGTGACAAGGAAGAAGCCGCTGCCTACTTCAACGGAGTCTTGATCAACTTCGCGCAGTTGGCGCTTATGGGCGCCGGCCATGTGTTGCCAACCGGCGGGGTAACGCCGATCAAGGTCTCGCCATTTGTCGAAGGCTTCAAGCCTGTGGAAGTCGGTGGTAAAGCGCGTTTGTGGAACCCCGATCTTGGCCCCTATGAGCAATCGGTGGTCTTGCCGGAGGGCGCGAAGGCCACCGATCAGGGACTGTACCAACACGAGGGCCAGGACCTGTTGCGACTCGACGACAAGTGCTATGGCGTCAAGCAGGATCCGAATACCGCAGAGCACCGCTTGCAACATCCAACCCGCGCTGACGCCTACCAGCCACGGCTGGAACACAACGGTGCTGGCAGCTGGAAAACTGAACTCGACCAACCGCTTCAGTGGAACAAGCGGCAATTGCTCAGGCGACTGGGTGCTTCGGTGGACGGGATGAGCGATGAAACCCTGGAGCAGCTTCTGACCACCAGTGGCATGCACGAAAACGCCTTGCGCAGGCTCCACGTCGAGCATGAAACCCCGCCCGCACTGTTGGCCGATACGCTCATACGCTTCAAGGCCCATGCCGATGCGCAAGCCTGCGCAGAAGACATTCTGGCCAATCGTATTGGTGATGAGTGGGCCGATTACGCGGTGCGATCCATGACCGAAATGCGCGGCTGGCCCGACGATAAGGCCATTGAAGTTTTTCAGGGGCCGGGCCTGACGGGATCGTCAATCAAAGATGGCTATGCCAACGCGCTGCCGGCCGATACGTTGCAGATGACCTGGTCCGAATTGTTGGCCGGAGCGCTGCCTGAGCGGGTGGTCGGCTTCCTGGATAAAAAAGCGCTTGGTGTACTGTTTGACCAATGGTTATCCGGTGACGCACAGAAACGTACCGAGGCACTGCGTGACCAATGGGCGGCACAGTTGCGTCAGCGCAAGAAGCAACTGTTCGACCTGCTGTACCAGCGTCGGACACGTTCGGACGATGTGTCGGTGAACCTGCTCAAGGGCGACTTCGCCGAGATCTCCATCGCCCAGGCGCAAGAGCTGATCAGCGAAGCGCAGCCCTCGGACATCCAACATTTGAGCGAAAAAAAACGTGTGCCATTACGCCTGGTTGAACAAGCCCGTAAAGCAGCGCAGCAATTGCGGATGGCGCGAGCCTATGAAGGTCTGTACCTCGACGCATTGCACAGCGTTGATACCGCGCGCCTGGAGCTGCATTCGCTGGCAGCCTTGCCGGGCTGGCCAGCGGATATGCGTTTGGAGATTCATGAATACTCATTCGAGGGACCGTTGACCGATAGCATTGGCCCCGCCGACGCTCCGATCCGTAAAGTGCTGATTCTGGACGAGGATGGCAAATACGAGGCGCGGGACGACACCAATCAACACCTGCACGGCGCGGACAACGTGTATGCGGCGGCACTGCATGCCTTACCCGACGCACAGCGAACGGCCCTGGGCTACGGCATCAACGACGCGGTGCGGCTTGAGCAAGCAATAAAATTACGTCCCCAGGACCGCGATGCGTTTGAGCCGATTCTGCGGGACAACCCCAATTTCAAGCCGCCCTACGACCCCGCTGTCATGCGTCTGCGTGGCGGTATGCAAGGTTATGCGCAGCAAGCGCCATACGGCAGAGGATTGCGGCAGCGGGCTCATGCGCTGTATCCCGGCCATAGCGCGCAGGAAATCGAAACAATGTTGACCGGGTTCAGTCAGAACGGTGGTTCAGCGCCTGGGCGCCTTGCCGCGCTGGAGGGCGAGTTCAATCAACTCAACAGATCGCTGCAACGCTGGATCAACTCACCGACGCAGTCCTTTCGCTTTAGCCCGGCGGGCGTGGCGGAGTGGAATGCACGGGATCAGATCTACAAAGCAATCAGGCAATGCTGGCAGCGAACCGGGCCGGCGGGCGTCGAGGTCTCGGGCGTGGTACGGCCCCAGGCATTGAGGTTGGATAATTTCGGCAACCTGGACAAAATTCTGGAAACGTTGCCCCGGCTGCAGGCCGACTTTGACCATGTCACCAGCCTGAGCTTGCGCAATGGCGGGTTGGGCACCGAGCACATGTCCTTTCTCGATGCGTTTGACCAGGTGCGTTCGCTCAACCTGCAAGACAATCTGCTCACCGCTGTTCCGCAAGCGCTGGGTGAAATGCGCCATCTCACTGACCTGTCCCTCAGTAATAACCTCATCAAGCTGGACACGCTGGCCGTGGAACGATTGAAGAGACTGACCCGGCTCAGGGCTTTGGGGCTGAGCGGCAATCCGCTGGGGCTTGTACCGGACATCGGCCAGATGCCGCAGTTGCAGCTGCTTGTTCTGAGCGATACCGGGTTGGACACCTGGCCTGTCGGGCTTTTTTCCCAGTCGCGACCGCGCAGCATCTATCTCGACCTGAGTCGCAACCCCATCAGCCGGATTCCCGAGGTTGCGCCTGGCTCGTTCCGCGCCGAATTGCTGGCGCGTACCTTGATCAGCCGTGAGCCGCGCTGGATCTCGGAAGAGAACCTGAGCACCCTCAAGTCTTACATTGAGTCGGTGGGCATGGACCCGGACCGTCCTTACCCGCCACGGGGCGCGCTGGACAGCTCCGACTGGGGGATGGGCATGACGAAGGAGCAATGGCAGCAAAAGCAGGAATTCTGGGACGCTGTCGAAGATGAGTTCGATTCAGTGCCGTTTTTCAATGAAATCCGCAAGCTCACTCTATCGGCCGACTTCACCGCCGGTGGTGCCTATCAGTTGGACCTGACCTCGAAAGTCTGGCGCATGATCGAGGCCATGGCCCAGGACAGCGAGTTGCGACTCAAACTGTTTAACGAGGCTACAACGCCTACCGAATGCGTGGATGGCGGCACGCAATTGTTCAACGCCATGGGTGTGCAAGTGATGATTCACGAGGCTTACGCACTGGAGCGCGTGGATTTGATCGAGACAGAGTTATTGGAGCTGGCGTTGGGCAAGTCCAGGCTCGATGAACTCGGTGCGATTGCCCGTCATCGAATAGCCGAGCGTATGTCGAAGGGCGAGCAGATCCGCCGGGTCGACGACCTTGGCAATGTGACGGGCTCCATCGATGAAGTGGAAGTGCATCTGGCCTATATGACCGATCTGGCGCAGCGCCTGGACTTGCCATGGCAGGCCAGGGGCATGCAGTTTCGTAATATCGCCGAGGTGAGCAAAGAGATGATCGAGGCAGCGGCTCAGCGGATCAAGGCGCTGGAGGAAGGTGATTTGCTGACTGATCGAATCTTCGAACAACCCCTTTGGAAAACCTGGCTGGAGTCTGTTTACAGCGAGAAATTGAGTGGCTTGAAGCGCCGGATTGACGCCACCACCGATTTGCAGGATGCATTGCAGCGCAGGGCCAATGGGGCGCGGCTCACGGCTAAGGAAACTGCCGATGTGGAGGCAGAAATAAAGGCGCTTTGCAGCGAGTTGGGCAAGAGTGAAAGTGATTTTGCCGATGGCCAGCTCATGACTGACGAGGCCTATGTTCAAGACTTGAACGATATCGATCGGCAGATCACACAACAGCTGAAAGCGCTGACCCAAGAAGCGATGAAGCGGGCAGATGTGGAGCGGCTGCGGATCACATCCCCTCAGTAATTACGTCAAAACAAAGGCCTCGACACGTTACGTGCGAGGCCTTTGTGCATGGCGCGTCAGCTGATTCAGAAGAGGAAGTAGCGCTGCGCCATCGGCAAGGTTTGCGCCGGTTCACACCAGAGCAATACGCCATCGGCCTTGACCTGATAGGTCTGCGGGTCGACGTCGATTTCGGGCAGGTAGTCGTTGTGGATCAGATCGGTTTTTTGCACGTCGCGGCAGCCTTTGACCACGGCGATTTTCTTTTTCAAACCCAGCGCCTCAGGCAAGCCTGCTTCCTGCGCGGCCTGGCTGATGAAGGTCAAGCTGGTGGCGTGCAGTGAGCCGCCGTAGCTGGCAAACATCGGACGGTAGTGCACCGGCTGCGGGGTTGGAATCGAGGCATTGGCGTCCCCCATCAGGCTGGCCGCGATGGCGCCACCCTTGAGGATCAGCGTCGGTTTCACGCCGAAAAACGCCGGGCGCCACAGCACCAGATCCGCCCATTTACCCACTTCGACCGAGCCCACTTCGTGGCTGATGCCATGGGTGATCGCCGGGTTGATGGTGTACTTGGCGATGTAGCGTTTGGCGCGGAAATTGTCGTTGCCTTCACCGTCCAATGGCAGGGGACCGCGCTGCTTTTTCATCTTGTCGGCGGTTTGCCAGGTACGGGTGATCACTTCGCCGACACGGCCCATGGCCTGGCTGTCGGAGCTGATCATCGAAAACGCGCCCAAGTCGTGGAGGATGTCTTCGGCGGCAATCGTCTCGCGGCGAATGCGGCTTTCGGCAAAGGCCACGTCTTCGGCAATGCTCGGATCGAGGTGATGGCAGACCATCAGCATGTCGAGGTGTTCGTCGATGGTGTTGCGGGTGAACGGCCGGGTCGGGTTGGTGGAGCTCGGCAGTACGTTGGTAAACCCGCAGGCCTTGATGATGTCCGGCGCGTGACCGCCACCGGCACCTTCGGTGTGATAGGTGTGAATGGTGCGGCCCTTGAAGGCGGCGAGGGTGGTTTCGACGAAACCGGATTCGTTGAGGGTGTCGGTGTGGATCGCGACCTGTACGTCGTACAAATCGGCCACGCTCAGGCAGTTATCGATACTCGCCGGGGTAGTACCCCAGTCTTCGTGCAGTTTCAGGCCGATGGCCCCGGCCTTGACCTGTTCGATCAATGGCTCCGGCAGGCTGGCGTTGCCCTTGCCGGTGAGGCCGATGTTCATCGGGAAGGCGTCCGCCGCTTGAAGCATGCGCGCCAAATGCCACGGCCCGGAAGTGCAGGTGGTGGCGTTGGTTCCGGTGGCAGGTCCCGTGCCGCCGCCGATCATGGTGGTGACGCCACTCATCAGCGCTTCTTCGATCTGCTGTGGGCAGATGAAGTGGATGTGGGTGTCGATACCGCCCGCGGTAAGGATCATGCCTTCACCGGCGATGACTTCGGTGCTGGCGCCAATGGCGATGTTGACGTTGGGCTGGATGTCCGGGTTGCCGGCCTTGCCGATCGCCGCGATCCGACCGTCCTTGAGGCCAACGTCAGCCTTGACGATGCCCCAGTGATCGATGATCAGTGCGTTGGTGATCAGGGTGTCGACCACTTGGGCAGCCAGCAATTGGCTTTGACCCTGGCCGTCGCGGATCACTTTACCGCCACCGAATTTCACTTCTTCGCCGTAGGTGGTGAAGTCTTTTTCCACTTCGATCCACAGTTCGGTATCGGCCAGGCGCACCTTGTCGCCAACGGTGGGGCCGTACATGTCGGCGTAGGCTTGACGGGAAATCTTCATTGCAAGTCCTTCACAGGTTGATCGTTCCCACGCTCTGCGTGGGAATGCCGCCATGGACGCTCTGCGTCCGCTCTTGGGACGCGGAGCGTCCCGGGATGCATTCCCACGCAGAGCATGGGAACGATCAGTTAGTCGAGATCACCCATAACCCGTCCGGCAAACCCGAACACCCGGCGATGCCCGGCCAGGTCCACCAACTCGACCTCGCGACTCTGCCCCGGCTCAAAGCGTACGGCGGTGCCAGCCGGTATGTTCAGGCGCATGCCGCGACTGCTGGCGCGGTCGAAGGTCAGGGCGTCGTTGGTTTCGAAGAAGTGGTAGTGCGAGCCCACCTGGATCGGCCGGTCGCCACTGTTGGCCACCGTCAGGCTGATCGTGCGGCGGTCGACGTTGAGTTCGATGTCGCCGGGCTGGATCTGGTATTCACCGGGAATCATCAATGGGCTCCTTGGAGAATCTTGTAGTAGAGGGCGGTCGGCTTGTAGCGCCCGGTCGGGTCGCAGGCGTAATCGGGGATTTCGCCAGCGCGGGTGTAACCCAGCGCCTTGTAGAAGTCTTCGGCGGGCGAGCCGGCTTCGGTGTCGAGGTAAAGCATGCCGCGCTTGTGTTGCAAGGCAGCTTGTTCCAGCGCAGTCATCAATTGTTGGCCCAGGCCGCGACGACGCGCGTGTTCGCGCACCAGCAGTTTCTGTACTTCGGCACGGTTGCGGCCATTGGCTTTCTGGCACAGGCCCAGTTGCACGCTGGCTTGAACCTGTTCGTCCTTGACCACCACCCACAGCAGCACATTGCCCTTGTTGAGGTGCTCTTGAACCTCATCGAAATACGCGCGGGCTTGCGTGGCATCGAGATCGGCCATGAAGCCGACGCTGGCGCCATAACCGACGGCGTCGAGCAGCAGGTCGATCAAACCCTGACGATAGTGCGCAAAGCTTTCAACGTTGACGCGTCGCAGTTGGGCGGGGTTCATGGGTTATCACTCCTTGTGGACGGCAGGGGGTTGCGCGCCAGGATTGAGGGTCAATTGCATGAAAGTCAGGTCCAGCCAGCGACCGAACTTGGTGCCCACTTGCGGCATCTGCCCGGTGGTCACGAAGCCGATGCGCTCATGCAGGCGAATCGAAGCGCTATTGCCGCTTTCGATGGCGGCGACCATCACGTGTTTGCCGCAGTCTCTGGCGCGCTCGACCAAGGCATCCATCAGTTTTGGCCCAAGGCCGTTACCACGCTGGTCGCTGCGCACGTAGACCGAGTGCTCGACGGTGTGGCGGAACCCGTCGAACGGTCGCCAGTCGCCGAATGAGGCGTAGCCCAGCACGGTCTCGTCCCCATCGACGATCACCAGAATCGGATAAGCCTGTGCCTGTCGGGCGTTGAACCAGGCCTGGCGGTTGCCCAGATCCACGGCCTGCTCGTTCCAGATGGCGGTGGTGTTGAGCACCGCGTCATTGTAGATGTCGCGGATCGCCGGCAGGTCGGCCTGTATGGCATCGCGTATTTGGTAAGTCATGGCGTGGCCTCAGGCGATAGGTTGGTGGACGGTGACCAGTTTGGTGCCGTCGGGGAAAGTCGCTTCGACCTGGATCTCCGGGATCATTTCCGGGATACCATCCATCACCTGTTCGCGGCTGAGCAGCGTGGTGCCAAAGTGCATCAGCTCTGCCACGGTCTGGCCGTCGCGGGCGCCTTCGAGCAGCGCTGCCGAAATGTAGGCCATGGCCTCCGGGTAATTGAGTTTCACACCGCGGGCCAACCGCCGCTCGGCCACGAGGCCGGCGGTGAAGATCAGCAGTTTGTCTTTTTCACGTGGGGTCAGGTCCATCGTTGAAATCCATATTCGGCAGTTAAAAAGTCTGGCGCCCTGTAGGAGCTGTCGAGTGAAACGAGGCTGCGATCTTTTGATCCTGCTCTTTCCAATACCGATACAAGACAAATCAAGATCAAAAGATCGCAGCCTGCGGCAGCTCCTACAGGGGAACGGTGTTCAGGTGTTCCATATTCGGGGTGGGACCGCTTCGCGACCAAGCAATGCCGGGCGCAGCATTTTCCACAAATCGATCAGCCAGCCTCGGGCGAGCAACGCCTCACTGGCCAGGCAACGTGCAACCAACAACCCCGGCAACTGCGTCAGATCCCCGCGCACATCGTGAGTCAGCGAGCGGCACTGCTCCAGCAAATCTCCATCGACCTCGCCAGTCACCAACAGTGTCGCGAACACCGGTTGTCCGTCCAGGCCTATCGGTGAGTCCAGCAAACCGTCATTACCGACGATGCGCTGGCGTTCATGCCAGAGCAACTGGCCGTCGCGGCGGATGTCCAGGTGCGCCTGGAAGTGCCCAAGGTCGAAGCGCTCGCCACTGGCCGGCCGACCCAGCGCAACCACGTCCCAGTAGAACAGCCGGGCATCACCTTGCAGTTCGATGGTGGTGCTGAGTTCAGCCTGTGCTGCGCTGAAAACGATGGTCTCCTGGGGCAGCCATTCCAGTGTCGCACCGGCCGCCACATGCAAATTCAGCTGCTGATAAGCGGGGCCAGCGGCGCGATACCACTTGGCGGCGCCGGGGCTGGTGATTTGAGCCCAGGCATCAGCGCCGACGCTGGCCGAAATGTCCAGCCGGTCGCCACCGGCAATGCCCCCCGGTGGATGGATGATGATGTGCTGGCACACCTGCGGACCTTCGGCGTACAGATGTTTTTGTACGCGCAACGGGCCAAGGTGGCGACGCTGGACCGGGCGCGTGCAGTCGCCGAAACGGGCGTAGCCCAGTTCCAGCTCGGCGTGCCAGCTCGGCGTAAACAATGCGGTGGAGGCAGGTAGATTCATGGCTTTAATTATCGTTAGGACGCTACAGATTAGATCGTGCTCTAAATCGTGACCAGGCCGCGCACGCCTTCGGCCTCCATATTTTCTCCGCGACCCTGCTGCACGATTTCGCCCCGGGACATCACCAGGTACTGATCGGCCAGTTCAGCGGCAAAGTCGTAGAACTGCTCCACCAGTAAAATTGCCATGTCACCACGGGCTGCGAGCTTTTTGATCACCGCACCGATTTCCTTGATCACCGACGGCTGGATACCTTCAGTGGGTTCGTCGAGGATCAGCAGGCGAGGGCGGCTGGCCAAGGCGCGTCCGATGGCGAGCTGTTGCTGTTGTCCACCGGACAGGTCACCACCGCGACGTTGCTTCATTTGCAACAGCACCGGGAACAACTCATAGATGAACGCCGGCACTTCCTTGGCTTCGCTGCCGGGGAAACGTGAGAGGCCCATCAGCAGGTTTTCTTCCACCGTCAGGCGAGCAAAAATTTCCCGGCCCTGTGGTACGTAGGCGATTCCTGCATGCACGCGTTGGTGCGGCTTGAACGTGGTGATCGGTTTGCCTTCCCAGTTCACCGCACCTTCTTTAGCCGGGAGCAGGCCCATCAGGCACTTGAGCAGGGTGGTCTTGCCCACGCCGTTACGGCCGAGCAGGCAGGTGACTTCACCGACCTTCACGTCAAACGTCAGGCCGCGCAGGATGTGGCTACCGCCGTAGTACTGGTGCAGCTTGTCGACTTGCAGCATTCTCAAACTCTCCCCAGTGATCGTTCCCACGCTCTGCGTGGGAATGCATCCCGTGACGCTCTGCGTCACTCATGCGCAGGACTTGAATCCTGCAATGTCAGCAGGACGCGGAGCGTCCCTGGCGGCATCCCCACGCGGAGCATGGGGACGATCATTTGTAAGTTCATCGACCGAGGTAAACCTCGATAACGCGTTCATTTTCCTGCACCTGCTCCAGCGAACCCTCCGCCAGCACGCTGCCCTGATGCAGCACGGTGACGTGGTCGGCAATCGAGCCGACGAAGCCCATGTCGTGTTCCACCACCATCAGCGAGTGCTGGCCGGCCAGGCGCTTGAACAGCTCGGCGGTGAACTCGGTCTCGGCGTCGGTCATGCCCGCCACTGGTTCATCGAGCAGCAGCAGTTGTGGGTCCTGCATCAGCAACATGCCGATCTCCAGGAACTGCTTCTGGCCGTGGGAGAGCAAGCCTGCGGGGCGATTGACCGAGGCGGTCAGACGGATAGTGTCGAGAACCTCGGCGATACGGTCCTTCTGTTCGCCACTCAAGCGTGCCCGCAGGCTGGCCCACACCGACTTGTCGGTCTTCTGTGCCAGCTCAAGGTTTTCAAACACGTTCAAGGCTTCGAACACCGTCGGCTTCTGGAACTTGCGGCCGATACCGGCCTGGGCGATCTGTACTTCGCTCATCTGCGTCAGGTCCAGGGTTTCGCCGAACCAGGCCTTGCCGTGACTGGGGCGGGTCTTGCCGGTGATCACGTCCATTAGCGTGGTCTTGCCCGCGCCGTTGGGGCCGATGATGCAGCGCAGTTCACCAACGCCGATGTACAGGTTCAGATTGTTCAGCGCGCGGAAGCCGTCGAAGCTGACGCTGATGTCTTCCAGGGTCAGGATGGTGCCGTGGCGGGTGTTCAGGCCTTTGCCGGCGCGTTGGCCGAGACCGATGGCATCGCGGCTGCTGCCGGCGTCCTTGTTGGGCTCCACAGGAAAAAACGCTGGTTCGAGCATGAATTCAGCTGTCGCAGTGACTCTCATGATTCACCTCTTTTTTCAGCAGACCGATCACACCCTTGGGCAGGTACAGGGTCACGACGATGAACAGCGCGCCAAGGAAGAACAGCCAGTACTCGGGGAACGCCACGGTGAACCAGCTCTTCATGCCGTTGACCACACCGGCGCCGAGCAACGGACCGATCAACGTGCCGCGCCCGCCCAGCGCCACCCACACCGCGGCTTCGATGGAGTTGGTCGGCGACATTTCACTCGGGTTGATGATCCCCACTTGCGGCACGTACAGCGCACCGGCCAGGCCACACAACACCGCGCTCAACACCCAGACGAACAACTTGAACCCGCGTGGGTCGTAGCCGCAGAACATCAGGCGGTTCTCCGCATCGCGCAGCGCAGTCAGCACCCGGCCGAACTTGCTCTGCGCCAGGCGCCAGCCGATGTACAGGCTCGCCACCAGCAACAGCACCGTGGCGAAAAACAGCACCGCGCGGGTGCCCGGTTCAGTGATGCCAAAGCCAAGAATCGTGCGGAAGTTGGTGAAGCCGTTGTTGCCGCCAAAGCCGGTTTCGTTGCGAAAGAACAACAACATGCCGGCGAAGGTCAGGGCCTGGGTCATGATCGAGAAATACACGCCCTTGATCCGCGAACGGAAGGCGAAGAAACCGAACACCAACGCCAGCAACCCCGGCGCCAGCACCACCAGGCACAAGGTCCAGAGGAAGCTGCTGGTGCCGGTCCAGAACCACGGCATTTCGGTCCACGACAGGAACGTCATGAATGCCGGCAAACCATCGCCCGAGGCCTGACGCATCAGGTACATGCCCATGGCATAACCACCGAGGGCGAAGAACAGGCCGTGGCCGAGGGACAGCAGGCCGGCATAACCCCAGACCAGATCGAGTGCCAGGGCAACGATGGCGTAGCAAAGAATCTTGCCCACCAGCGTTAGCGTATAGGCGGAGACGTGCAGCGTACTGTCCGCCGGTAACAGCGACAGCAGCGGCAATGCCAGCAGAAGAACGAGGATCACCACACCGACGGCGATCGTGACTTTCGGGCCGGCCTTTTGCGTGGCCGTGAGCATCAGGGGCTGGTTCATCAGTCGATCACCCGTCC
>NZ_JBOIBY010000564.1:0-9695 GCF_050739655.1 Pseudomonas sp.
ACGCAGCTGCTCGCTCCCAGGCTCGTGCAGACGAAGCTTACCGTAAAGCTGATGAAGCTCTGGCTGCTGCTCAAAAAGCACAACAGACTGCTGACGAAGCTAACGAGCGTGCTCTGCGCATGCTGGAAAAAGCTAGCCGCAAGTAATAGTCCTTCGGGATTGTTATCAAGCCGACCCATTTTTTGGGTCGGCTTTTTTATTGCCCGGCATTTGTTGCAGGCAATAAAAAACCCGCCGATGCGGCGAGCATCGGCGGGTTTTTTCGAGCGTTACTGCAGCGGATCGAGAGGCGCGCTGGTCACCATCGGAGCGGCAGCATTGGGCACGGCGATCTCCACAGGCAGACCGTCTTCAGCAGCCACCACATCACGCACCACATCCCAGTTCATGCGCAGGTTGTTGGTGATGTCTTCACGCTTGAGCATCGCGTTGATGACGGCGGTGTGCTTGTCGACCACCGACGGGTTGCCCTTGTCGTCCAGTGGCGTGTGCGCCTCCAGATAAACCTTGCCGGCACTTACACCGAACTTGTAGGGGTCGTTGATGATGCGCACCGACGTACCCACCGGCACCATGCCAGCCATTTCCAGCACGTTGTTGTTGAACATACGGAAGCAACCATGGCTGGTGCGCATGCCGATACCGAACTTCTTGTTCGAGCCGTGGATCAGGTAGCCAGGTGTGCCCAAGGTGAACTTGAACGGCCCCAGCGGGTTATCCGGGCCGGCCGGCACCACGTTAGGCAGTGGATCGCCATCGGCAGCGTGCTCAGCCTTGATCGACGCTGGAGGCGTCCAGGTCGGGTTCGGCGTTTTTGCAGTGATGCTGGTATGGGCAATCGGCGAGCCCCAACCTTCACGACCGATACCCAGCGGGAAGGTGTACACCACGTTCCGGCCTTTCGGGTAGTAATAGAGGCGGTACTCGGCCAGGTTGATGACGATGCCTTCGCGCGGACCAGGTGGCAGGATGAACCGGGTCGGCAGCACGATTTCAGTGCCGGCACCCGGCAGCCACGGATCGACACCAGGGTTGGCCGCAACCATTTCCGAGTAGCCCAGATCGTAGGTAGTGCCAAGGTCCGCGAAGGTATCTTCGTACTTGGCTTTGATCACCTGCACCTGGCCGATGATGTCTTCACCAGGCGGTGGCAGTGGCAGCTCCAAGGCTGCGACGGGACCGGCCACAAAGAGGGCGGCAAGTGTCAGGCAGCGGGTGACGGCAGGAAAGCGCGGCAACATCCGTAAAATCCTTCGCATGATCGACAGAGGGTATAGGGGAGCAATTGTACACCGCCATCCGTATATTCGGTGAATCGCCCGATAACCCGCTCGTATAGATCGAAAAAGCGCTAAAGCTCGAACCGCAGTTCCGGCCAGATAGGCGAGGTGCCGCGTTTTTGCGACTCCAGAATCGCGCGGCACAGCGAACAGAGACGCTGGTCCTGGAACACCCGGCGATCAACGCTTGACCAGCGCGGTTGCGCTGGCAGCAGGCTGCCGCACAAGGTGCGATCCGCCGAGCCGCCCAACTCCAGCTGACGAGTCACCAGATGCACCCGCACTTCCTGGCAGGCGAACAGATCCAGCTGTTCGTCAGGCTCGATCAGTTGATAGGCAAAAAGTGACCAGGCGGGACGCGGCATCGGGGGCTCCAAATCGGGGGCGCCACCTTAGCCGAAAGCCTGCCTCTAGAAAAGTGTCATAACAGCGGTTTTAGGGTAGGCCAGACATTTTCCAGCAACTTGTCCTGAGCCCCGGCCGCCGGGTGTATGCCGTCGGCCTGCATCAGGTCTGGATGTCCGCCCACACCGTCGAGGAAAAACGGTACCAACGGGATTTTTTTCTCGCTGGCCACATTGCTATAGGCCTCGGCAAAAGCCTTGGTGTAGCGAGCGCCATAATTGGGTGGCAATTGCATACCCAGCAACAGCACCTTGGCACCGCTGGCCCGGGAGCGGTCGATCATCGACGCAAGATTTTGTTGCAATTGTGTTGGCAGTAATCCGCGCAGTCCGTCATTACCCCCCAATTCGAGGATCACCAGTTCCGGTTTATGCTCTGCAAGCAGCGCCGGCAGCCGCGCGTGCCCTCCGGCACTGGTGTCGCCACTGATGGACGCATTGAACACTTTATCGTCGAAACCTTCGCGCTTGCGCCGTTGCTCAAGCAGCGACACCCACCCCAGCCGGGTATCCAGCCCGAAACCGGCGCTGATACTATCGCCAACGATCAGGACAGTACCCGCCGCTGCGTTCTGGGCCATGCACATCAAGGCCAGGCCAGCACTCAAAAACCACACACGCATCGGATTCTCCATGGGCGCAAGCATTCTCACCGCGAAGAACCTTAGCAAAGTGGTTCCCAGCGCGGAAGGTGAACTGACCATCCTGCACGAACTCAGCCTGCAACTGAACAAGGGCGACAGCCTGGCCATCGTTGGCGCGTCCGGTTCCGGCAAATCCACCCTCCTGGGCCTGCTTGCCGGCCTCGACTTGCCGAGCAGCGGCGAAGTCACACTCGCAGGCCAAAGCCTGAGCAACCTCGATGAAGACCAGCGTGCACGCATTCGCGCAGAGCATGTCGGCTTCGTCTTTCAATCATTCCAGCTACTCGACAGTCTCAACGCCCTGGAAAACGTCATGCTGCCGCTGGAACTCGATGGCCGCAAAGATGCCCGTGGTCGCGCGACCGAACTGCTGCAACGGGTCGGCCTGGGCCAACGCCTCACTCACTCCCCTCGCCAGCTGTCCGGTGGTGAACAGCAGCGCGTGGCAATTGCCC
Organism: Pseudomonas sp.; assembly: GCF_050739655.1. Lineage (GTDB taxonomy): Bacteria > Pseudomonadota > Gammaproteobacteria > Pseudomonadales > Pseudomonadaceae > Aquipseudomonas. The sequence continues at coordinate 2,784 of NZ_JBOIBY010000564.1, forward strand.
GCGCCTTTGCCGCCGAACCCGATGTCCTGTTCGCCGACGAACCGACAGGCAATCTCGACAGCCACACCGGCGAGCGCATCAGCGATCTGTTGTTCGAACTCAACAAGGAGCGCGGCACGACCCTGGTGCTGGTGACCCACGATGAACGCCTGGCTCATCGCTGCCGGCGCCTGATCCGCCTTGAAGCCGGCCACTTGGTCGCCCCTCTGGAGGCTTGATGGCACGCTTGCCGTTGTTGCGTCTGTTCAGTCTCGCCATCCGCCAATTATTGCGCGACGCTCGCGCCGGTGAATTGCGCGTGTTGTTCTTTGCGCTACTGGTGGCCGTGGCCGCGAGTACCGCCATTGGTTACTTTGGCGCCCGCCTGAACGGCGCCATGATGCTGCGCGCCACAGAGTTTCTGGGTGCGGACCTGGTGCTGGAAGGCAGCTCTGCAGCCCGCCCGGAACAGATCAAAAGCGGGATTGAACTGGGCCTCGAACACGCGCAGGTGGTGGAATTCTCCAGCGTCATCGCCACTGACAACGGCATTCAACTGTCCAGCATCAAGGCCGCCGATGCGGTCTATCCATTGCGTGGCGAACTGAAAAGCGCCCTCGCCCCCTTCGCCCCACAGGAGGCCGGAGGCGGTCCGAAATCCGGAGAAGCGTGGGTCGAGGCACGACTGCTGACCGCGCTGGACTTGAAGATTGGCGACAGCGTCGATGTCGGCATGAAAACCCTGAAGCTGGCGCGGGTGCTGACCTACGAGCCCGACCGTGCCGGCAACTTCTATAGCCTGACACCACGGGTATTGATCAACCTGGACGACCTCGCCGCCACCGGCGTCGTGCAACCCGGCAGCCGTGTCAGTTATCGCGAGCTCTGGCGCGGTAAACCCGAAGCCCTGGAAACCTATCGGCAACTGATCAAGCCCGGCCTCGCCGCCAACCAGCGCATCCAGGATGCCCGCGACGGCAACCGGCAGATCGGTGGCGCATTGGGCAAGGCAGAGCGCTACTTGAACATGGCCAGTCTGGTGGCGGTGTTGCTGGCCGGTGTGGCGGTGGCGTTGTCGGCGACGCGTTTCGCCACACGCCGATTCGACGCCAGCGCCCTGTTGCGCTGCCTTGGATTGTCCCGACGGGAAACCATGGTGCTGTTCAGCTTGCAACTGACCGTGCTCGGCCTGCTCGCCAGCATCAGCGGTGCCGTCATTGGCTGGCTGGCGCAACTGGGGCTATTTGCCTTGCTGCATGATTTACTGCCCACCGACGTACCGCCGGGCGGCCTGTTTCCGGCCATCGCCGGAATCGGCACCGGGCTGGTGGCCCTGGCAGGTTTTGCCTTGCCGCCACTGGCCGCGCTGGGTCGGGTACCGCCATTGCGCGTGTTACGACGGGACATGTTGCCGATTCCCTCCAGCACCTGGATGGTCTACGGCGCAGCACTGGGTGCCCTTGGCCTGATCATGTGGCGCCTGAGCCTGGACCTGCTTCTGACCTTCGCCCTGCTCGGCGGCGGCGTCATTGCCGCGGTGGTGCTGGGCGGTTTGCTATTACTGCTGCTCAAAAGCCTGCGCCGCATGCTCGCCCGTGCTGCCTTGCCGTGGCGTCTTGGGCTGGGTCAATTGCTGCGCCATCCACTGGCCGCCGCGGGCCAATCGCTGGCCTTCGGCCTGATCCTGCTGTCGATGGCGTTGATCGCCTTGCTGCGTGGCGAATTGCTGGATACCTGGCAGAACCAGTTGCCGAAAAACGCACCGAATTACTTTGCGCTGAACATCCTGCCGGGGGACAAGCAAGCCTTCGCCGATCGCCTGATGGAACTGTCGGCGCAATCGGCGCCGCTGTACCCGGTAGTGCCGGGACGACTGATCAGCATCAATGGCGAGCCCGTGCAGCAAATCGTCACCAAGGAATCCGCCGGTGACAGGGCGATCCAGCGTGACCTGAGCCTGACCTGGGCCGCCGACCTGCCGGCGGGCAACAAACTCACGGCCGGTAACTGGTGGCCCGAGCAAACGCCGGATGAAATTCCTGGCGTGTCGGTGGAAGGCAAAGTCGCCGAAAGCCTGAAACTCAAACTCGGCGATCATTTGATCTTCACCGTTGGCGGAGTCAATCGCGAGGCAAAAGTCACCAGTCTGCGCGAGATCAACTGGGACAACTTCCAACCCAACTTTTTCATGATCTTCCAGCCCGGCACTTTGAAGGATCTACCGGCCACTTACCTGACCAGCTTCTATCTGGCGGCGGGCCATGATCAGCAGATCGTCGACCTGTCCCGGTCGTTCCCGGCGGTCACCATTCTGCAAGTCGAAGCGTTGCTTGAACAACTGCGCAGCATCCTCGCCCAGGTCACGCTGGCGGTGGAATACGTGCTGTTGTTTGTATTGGCGGCGGGGATGGCGGTGTTGTTTTCCGGCTTGCAGGCCACGCTGGATGAACGCATTCGCCAGGGCGCGCTGCTGCGAGCGCTGGGTGCAGAACGGCAATTGCTGGTCAAGGCGCGGCGGATCGAGTTCGGTTTGCTTGGCGCGGTGAGCGGATTGCTGGCAGCGTTGGGTTCGGAGGTCGTGAGCCTGGTGCTCTACCGGTACGCGTTCGACCTGCCCTGGCATCCGCATCCGTGGCTGTTGTTGCTGCCTCTGATCGGCGCGGTGTTGATTGGCGGTGCTGGCGTGTTCGGTACCCGTCGCGCCTTGAACGCCAGCCCGCTGACAGTTCTGCGCGAGGGTTGATAAACTCAGCGCTCTTCACCACAAGAAGCCGCCATGAGCCGATATCGCCCTCCCCGCACCGCTGGCACTGCCCTGATCACCCCTGAAGGTGAAGCGCGGATGCGTGCCGAGTTTCATGAACTGTGGCATGTCCGGCGACCGCAAGTGACGCAATCTGTCAGCGAAGCGGCGGCACAGGGCGATCGCTCGGAAAACGCCGAATACACCTACGGCAAAAAGATGCTGCGCGAAATCGACAGTCGCGTGCGTTTTCTCACCAAACGCCTGGAAGCGCTCAAGGTTGTCAGCGAAAAACCCAGCGACCCGAACAAAGTCTATTTCGGTGCCTGGGTCACGATCGAAGACGAGGACGGCAAGGAGTCGCGCTACCGCATCGTCGGGCCGGACGAGCTGGACCTCAAACAAGGCTTGATCAGCATCGACTCACCGCTGGCCCGCGCCCTGATCGGCAAGGCCCTGGACGCCGAAGTCCGGGTCCAGACGCCTACCGGCGAACAGTGTGTGTACATCGTGGCGATCGAGTATCCATAAGCCACGGCACCTTGGGCTCAGCGTCGGGTAATCAGCCCTTGCCGGGCAACGCGGGTCAACTGCTTGATCATTTGCGGAGCTTCTTCGAGGCTGGGCGATTGAATTACCGCCAGATCGAAACTGTCGTTGGCAAATCGAGCCAGGGATTCACCGTCTTCGACAAACTGAATCAGAAAGGCTGCCGGACCACCGGTTCGACGTGGCCAGCCATCGAGATAACGCAAGAGCGTCGGCTGATGTTTACCGCCAAGCAGGATTTTTGGATTGCGTTGGGTGAGATGTGCCGTGATCGGCGCGGGACGTACTACGGGGCTTAGTGCATTCATCATGTCGTGTCTCTGCCTCAAAAGTCTGCATGGCAGGTGAGAGGCAACACCGAACCAGCGCTTTAGCGGTATTTCGAAGCCTGTCTCAAGCTTCTATCGGCGACTGAATGAGAGTCACCTGGCGCCCCGCAAGTAGCTGTTTAAATCGGCGCATGGGCAGCATCCTAGAGAAGCTGACCGGACAGTGTCAAGAATGACGCCAAACAAAAAAGGCCCGCGTAATGCGGGCCTTTTCGTTGAGCCAGAGCGGTCAGCCGGCGATGGCGCGGTCTGCCGAGAGCTTGCCGGCGCCTTCGATCAGTACCGCGATGCTGCCACCAAGCAGTGCCAAGGCGAACTCATAACCGTTGTTGGCCATAAACAGACCGTTGCTGATGTGCACCGAGAAGATCGCCACCAGGGAGAGGAAGGTCAGGCCCAGCGCCGCCGGACGAACCAGCAGGCCAATGATCAATGCCAGGCCGGCGAAAAATTCGGTGCCACCGGCCAGTGTCGCCATCAGGTAGCCCGGCGCCAGACCGATGCTTTCCATGTATTGCGCGGTACCTGCCAAGCCATAGCCACCAAACGCACCGAAGAGTTTCTGCGAGCCGTGGGCTGCGAAGATGATGCCGACAAAAATTCGCAGAACGGTCAGGCCGTAGCCAGCGCGGGTAAACAGTACCTTGTTGATCAGTGTGCTCATGCTGTGTCATCCATTTGAAAGTGTGTGTTGGTTGGCCGCTATATTAATCAGTAAATATCATGTTAAAAGCGCAAATATCCCGCCATAACAATCAGTTTATTCGATCATTTACGAAGGGCAACTTTTTGCCCCTGGGGCTCCAACGACTCCCGCTCCCGATCGAACGCCAGGTAATACTTGTTCACGCTATTAACATAGCTGACAGGTCCCATTCCCACCTGCTCCATGGCAACACGCTCAACCTGGAAAAACCATTGGTTCGGATTCAAGCCCCGCCGCCGTGCTTCGGCACGCATCCCCTGCACCCGCTCCGGTCCGATGTTGTAGGCGGCCAGCACGAACGCCATTCGCTCGCGCTCGTTGAGTTTGGGGCTGGCGAAGAACTTGCGACGAATCATCGACAGGTATTTGGCCCCCGCCTGCACATTGGCATCCAGATCCTGAATATTGCTGACTCCCACCCGCTGGGCCGCAGATGGCGTGATCTGCATCAGGCCGGTCGGCGCGCCACCGCTGCCCGCCTTGGGTTGCAGACCTGACTCCTTGAACGCCAGCGCCGCCAGGTTCAGCCAGTCCATGCCTTGGGCGTCGGCATGTTTTTGCAGCACCGGCCGCAGCTTTTCCAGGCGCTGGCGGTCAGCCTTGGCCAATGGATAGTGCACTTGATACAGGCGCCGATAGATCCGCAGGAAAGCGGCATCCTGGTCCGATGGCTTTTTATAACCGGTGAGAAAACGATCGATGCTGGCCCGCAACATCGATGCGTCGCGGCGCACGAACCAGTACTCCTCGCCCGGGTCGCTGATTTGCACCTGTCGATCGACCCGCAGTTTCGGCAGGATCTTGCCCCAGCGCTCTGCGATCGGTTGCTCGACGATGGTCAGGTGAAAGATGCCGCCTTGCACCATCTCCAGCACGTCCTCCACCGCCAGGCTCGGATCGACCCATTCGATGGTGACCGGTGGCAACTTATGCAAGGCAAGCTTTTGATTGATCTGGCTGATGGCATCCCCGGCAGCGCTGCCGGTGGGCAATGCCAGGGTTTTACCCGAGAGCTGTTCAAGGCGTGTGTACCGACGCTCGCCTTTTATGCCCACCAGTACCAGCGGGATGTTGCGGGCAACCGGCTCACTGCTGCTGACCGCGAAACCCGGTTGCAGGTCCAGCAATTCTCCCGGCGCGACAAGATCGCCCTCCCCGCGCTGCAACGCACCGAGCAGTTGATCCTTGGCCTTGGGAATGATCTTGAGGGTAATTTCCTGACCGTCGCGGGCGTAGCCGTTCAAATACTGCTCGAAGGCGCGCAAGCGATGGTATTCGACGCCGATGGCCTGGCCCTGGACCTCACCGGAACTGTTGCGGCTCTGGTTGACCAATACTCGGAGCACTCGGCTGCTGCGGATTTCTGTCAGGTCACGCACCTTGGCAGCCGGTACGGCTTGCAGTGGCCCAGGCAGACGCGCGACCGCCGTCATCGGCAGCAGCAGCGAACAGCACAGCAGTAACAAAACCGAGGGACGAATCATCCACTCTCCGGAAGGAATTCGGGTTGATCACATGGGTGACTTCATGAAATCAAACGACAAAATGCGCAGCACCTGAACGCTGGCAAAGTGCGAAAGACTGGCACAGTGATGGCACTGTTGGCCATTGTGCCCTGCCCGCCATTTAAGAGCGCGGCTCAAAAGACAGCGTTAACTCGTTGTAGTTCTTGGTTTTTCTTATAAATCTACAGCTCTGATATGCTTTGCGGCCTTTGTTTCGGGGTAGCACCGAGGTAGCACCATGCAACTCATCGATATCGGCGTCAACCTGACCAACCCCAGTTTTGCCGACAAACACCAGGCTGTACTCGACCGTGCCTATGCCGCTGGCGTATGCCAATTGGTGCTGACCGGCACCAATGTCGAAGGTAGTGAGCAGGCGCTGGAACTGTGTCAGCAACTGGATGAAAGCGCGCAACGGCTCTTCGCCACCGCTGGCATTCACCCCCATGCAGCCAGCGACTGGAATGCGGACAGCGCGCGCCGTCTTCGCGGCCTGCTCAAGGAGCCGAATGTGGTCGCCGTGGGCGAATGCGGCCTGGATTTCAACCGTGATTTCTCGCCGCGCCCGCAGCAGGAAAAAGTCCTGGAAGAGCATCTGGCGATAGCTGTCGAATTGCAGCTGCCCGTGTTTTTGCATGAGCGTGATGCGAGTCAACGCCTGCTGGAAATCCTGCGTGACTACCGCGATCAACTGCCGGCTGCCGTGGTGCACTGTTTCACCGGGGAAAAGTCTGCGCTGTTCAGCTACCTCGACCTGGATTTGCACATCGGTATTACGGGCTGGATCTGCGATGAGCGCCGAGGCACTCACCTGCATCCGCTGGTGAAAGAGATCAAGCGCGGGCGCCTGATGCTCGAAAGCGATGCGCCCTATCTGCTGCCGCGCAGTCTGCGTCCCAAGCCGAAGAATGGGCGCAACGAACCGGCCTACCTGACCGAAGTGTTGCGTGAGGTGGCGTTGCATCGGGGGGAGAGCCAGGAGGATCTGGCGGCGCATACGACAGCGTGTGCACGGGCGTTCTACGGGCTGCCCACCATTTCTGAATAAGCACCAATCCCCTGCGGGACCATAATGCTGTAGGAGCGAGCTTGCTCGCGAAA
>NZ_JBOIBY010000565.1:0-1475 GCF_050739655.1 Pseudomonas sp.
TGAAACTCCTGCGGATCTTCGCGCGCCTCAGGGTCCTGTCCATCCAAGTGAACGAGGATTACTCGCTCACCACCACCGTGGCGCTCAAAGAACAAAGGAGACTCCTATCAGGCGTTACCTGGCTCAGTGTCACCTGCATCGGATTCGGTTGCGCTAGGCAGACGAATTGGACGAACCGGCACCACTGTAGAGATCGCGTGTTTGTAGACCATCTGGCTGACGGTGTTTTTCAGCAGGATAACGAACTGGTCGAAGGACTCGATCGTGCCTTGCAGTTTGATACCGTTGACCAGGTAGATGGACACCCCAACTTTCTCTTTACGTAAAGTGTTCAAGTAAGGGTCTTGTAGCGAATGCCCTTTTGACATGTGCCGCACTCCTTTAAGGATTCAATATAAAAAAATAGGTAAACAAATGGCTTGGACCGTCACACCCCCAAGGATAGACGGCAATTGCAAGGACTCAGCTCAATATGGAGATGGCCCCAAGGTATTTCAAGGCGCGCGGCAGATTGTCGCAATCCAGACTGTCCAGCCAATGCAGATCAGTCCAACTGCGCAGCCAGGTGAACTGGCGTTTCGCCAATTGGCGCGTGGCAATGATTCCACACTCCTGCATCTCGGCTGACGTCAGCTTGCCATCCAGGTAGTCCCAGACTTGGCGGTAGCCTACTGCACGTATAGACGGCAACCCGGCATGCAGGTCACTTCTCTTACGCAGGGCTACGACCTCATCAATGAATCCCTGTTCCAACATTAAAGTGAATCTTTGTTTAATTCGCTCGTGCAGTACCTGGCGATTTGCCGGAGCAATGGCCAAGTTCGCAACAGTATAGGGCAATTGTTGCTGTCCCGAAGCGGCTGCTTCGGTACTTTGCACAGATTGTCGCAAACGCAGGGCGGTCATGCTTTGACCGCTGACACGATAAACTTCCAGTGCCCGACTCAACCGCTGGGGATCGTTCGGATGTATTCGAGCCGCAGACTCCGGATCAATCACCGCCAATTGTTCGTGCAAGGCTTGCCAGCCAAGGCGTGCAGCCTCTTCTTCAATTTGCGCACGGACGTCGGGGTCGGCGGCCGGCATATCCGCCAGGCCTTCAACCAAAGCCTTGTAATAGAGCATTGTGCCGCCCACCAGCAGCGGAATTTTTCCACGCGAGGTGATATCGGCCATGGCTTCCAGTGCATCACGACGGAATTCCGCAGCCGAATAGCTCTCGGCCGGGTCGAGAATATCGATCAGACGATGCGGATATTGCGCCAATAGTTCCTTGGAAGGCTTGGCGGTGCCAATGTCCATGCCACGGTAGACCAGCGCCGAGTCGACGCTGATCAACTCGCAGGGCAGGACTTTGGTGAGTTCGATGGCCAGGTCGGTCTTGCCGGCGGCGGTCGGCCCCATCAGGAAAATCGCAGGTGGGAACTGATTCATCAACGACCGCGCAAGAACAGTTTGTCCAGATCGTCCAGGCC
>NZ_JBOIBY010000566.1:0-11102 GCF_050739655.1 Pseudomonas sp.
ATATCAATGTCGGCTGAGATGACGCCTTCGCGGGCAAGCCCGCTCCCACAGGGATCTCTACCAATCTGAAAAATTGCTGGCATTTCCCGGTACCGATATGCGCCACTATCTCTATTGAACGCTGGAGACCCCCTTTATGAGCGAGAGTGTATTTGCCGATCGTATCGTGCAGAACCTGCTCGACACCGACTTCTACAAACTGACGATGATGCAGGCGGTGCTGCACAACTACCCGAACGTAGAAGTCGAATGGGAGTTTCGTTGCCGTAACAGTGAGGATTTGCGTCCGTATCTTCAGGAAATTCGCTTGCAGATCGAGCGTCTGGCCGAGTTGAGTCTGAGTGCCGACCAACTGAGTTTCCTCGAGCGCATCTCCTTCCTGAAACCGGACTTCCTGCGCTTTCTGGGGCTGTTTCGTTTCAACCTGCGCTACATCCATACCGGCGTCGAAAATGGCGAGCTGTTCATCCGCCTGCGTGGCCCGTGGCTGCATGTGATCCTGTTTGAAGTGCCGATCCTGGCCATGGTCAGCGAAGTACGTAACCGCTGTCGCCACAGCGATGTCGTCCTGGAACAGGCCCGTGAGCAGCTCTACCACAAGTTCGACTGGCTGAGCGCCAACGCCAGTGCCGATGAGTTGTCCGAATTGCAGGTCGCCGATTTCGGCACCCGCCGTCGCTTCTCTTATCGCGTGCAGGAAGAGGTGGTGAACGTGCTCAAACACGATTTCCCCGGGCGTTTCGTGGGCACCAGTAACGTGCACCTGTCCCGGGAACTGGACATGAAACCGCTGGGCACCATGGCCCACGAATGGATCATGGCTCACCAGCAGCTCGGCCCACGGCTGATCGACAGCCAGATTGCCGCCCTCGATTGCTGGGTCCGGGAATACCGTGGCCTGCTGGGAATCGCCCTGACCGATTGCATCACCAGCGACGCGTTCCTGGGCGACTTCGACCTGTTTTTCGCCAAGCTCTTCGACGGTTTGCGCCACGATTCCGGCGATCCGGTGCTGTGGGCGGAAAAGGCCATCGCGCACTATCACAAGCTCGGCATCGACCCGATGAGCAAGACGCTGACCTTCTCCGACAGTCTGACGCTACCAAAAGCCTTGGATATATTTCGCGCGTTGCGGGGTCGGATAAATGTCAGCTTCGGCATCGGCACCAACCTGACCTGTGACATTCCAGGTGTAGATCCGATGAGCATCGTGCTTAAAATGACTGCCTGCAACGGCCAGCCGGTGGCAAAGATCTCCGACGAGCCAGGCAAGACTCACTGCAAAGACCCGAATTTCGTCGCCTATTTGCGACACGTTTTCCAGGTTCCTGCCTCATCCAGTCTATCTAGCAAGGAGTGAATTCATGCAAGCCGTACAGCGTGATATTGCTGAGCAGCTCAAGGTTCAACCGCCGTTCGCCGACGATGCCGCCCTCGAGACAGAAGTCGCCCGGCGCATCAGTTTCATTCAGGATTGCCTGGTCAATTCCGGGCTCAAGACGCTGGTGCTGGGCATCAGTGGCGGCGTCGACTCCCTGACGGCGGGCCTGTTGGCCCAGCGAGCAATGCGCGAACTGCGTCAGCGCACCGGGGACGACAGCTACAAGTTCATCGCCGTGCGCCTGCCCTACCAGACCCAATTTGATGAACACGATGCCCAGGCCTGCGTGGATTTCATCAAGCCGGATGAACGCCATACCGTGAACATCGGCCCAGCGGTCAAAGCCCTGGCCAATGAAGTGGCGGCATTCGAAGGCAAGCATGCGGTCTCAGTGGATTTTGTGCTCGGCAATACCAAGGCACGGATGCGCATGGTCGCCCAGTACACCATCGCCGGCGCGGCGCAGGGTCTGGTCATCGGCACGGACCATGCCGCGGAAGCCGTGATGGGTTTCTTCACCAAGTTCGGTGATGGTGCCTGCGACCTGGCGCCGCTCAGTGGCCTGGTGAAAAACCAGGTTCGTGCGATTGCCCGTAGTTTCGGTGCGCCAGAATCACTGGTGGAAAAAATCCCGACCGCCGACCTGGAAGACCTTTCGCCAGGCAAGCCCGACGAAGCCTCCCACGGCGTGACCTACGCCGAAATCGACGCCTTTCTGCATGGCCAACCAGTGCGTGAGGAAGCGTTCAAGATCATTTGCGATACGTACAACAAGACCCATCACAAGCGTGTGATGCCGTTTGCGCCTTGAGGCTTTGGCCTTTGTAGGAGCTGTCGAGTGAAACGAGGCTGCGATCTTTGACATTAAAAGATCAAAAGATCGCAGCCTTCGGCAGCTCCTACACGAAGCAAAAAAGCGCCTGTGAAGGCGCTTTTTTTATGAGCGATTCGATTACTTCAGGGTAACCGTGCCTTTCATCATCGAGATGTGGCCCGGGAACGAGCAGAAGAAGCCGTATTTTTCATTGGCATCAAGCTTGGAAACGTCGAAGGTCACCGAGTCGGTTTCCTTGGCGCCGATGATCTTGGTGTGAGCGATGATGCGGGCATCGCCTTCCTTCAGGTAGTTCTTGTCAATACCAGCGCTCAGGCCATCAGTAGCGATCGGCTGCATGTCTGCTTCCTTGCTCAGCACCCAGTTATGGCCCATGACAGTCTTCGGCAAGCTGCCGGAGTGAGTCAGCTCGACAGTGAATGTTTTGCAGCTCTTGTCGATTTCAATGGCCTTCGTGTCGAAAGACATTTGGTCTGTGGAGTCAACGGTGACTTTGCACTCGGCAGCCATCAATTGGCTGCTGGCCAGTGTCAACAGGGATACCGCAACAAGTTTGGCAAACATGGTGAATCTCCAAGGCAGGGTTAAGGAAAGATGCGAATGGACAGAAGACTGCCTGAAAACTTCGCAAGTTCATATGATTTGAATCAAAAATTGTATACAACTTTAGCGCTATGACACCCATCGAAAGAATCTACCAGCCAAGCGTCTAGCCCGGCCATATGATCAGACCGTCATCATTCAACGGAGTGTCTGTCATGTCCTTCAACAGCTTTTTTAGCAGCTTGCTCGCCGCCTATGCCTGCGGCGCCAGCGGTACCTGTGAAACGTCCAGGCAGGAAGTTTAGCCCTTGGAGCATCGCACGCCTGCCTTTACTCTGTGGCCCTGATCGACCATGGAGTAAGGCATGTCTTTAACATCCGTATGTGTATTTTGCGGTGCCAGCACTGGTACCAATCCGGCTTATCGTGAAGCGGCTGTTGCCTTGGGCCAAGCCTTGGCCGAGCGCAAGCTCACCTTGGTCTATGGTGGCGGTGCCGTGGGCTTGATGGGCATCGTTGCCGATGCGGCCCTGGCGGCCGGAGGAGAAGTGATCGGCATCATCCCGCAAAGCCTGATGGACAAGGAAATTGGTCACAAAGGCCTGACTCGTCTTGAAGTGGTCGACGGCATGCATGCGCGAAAGGCGCGGATGGCTGAACTCAGCGATGCCTTCATTGCCCTGCCCGGCGGCCTGGGTACGCTCGAAGAACTGTTCGAAGTCTGGACCTGGGGCCAACTGGGTTACCACGGCAAACCGCTGGGCTTGCTGGAAGTGAACGGTTTCTACAGCAAACTCACCGGTTTTCTTGATCACATCGTCGGCGAAGGCTTCGTTCGCGAAGCTCACCGTGACATGCTGCAGGTGAGCGAATCGCCACAAACGCTGCTCGACGATCTCGATAGCTGGAAGCCGACCGTATTACCGAAGTGGGTCGAGCAAAAACCCGACTAACGACTTTGCACGATACAGGGCAGAATACGCGCCGCTCAACCTCACCTTCGACCCCAGAGGATCGCCCATGGCTAAACCTAATTATTCCTTCGCCAAACGTCAGCGTGACTTGGCCAAGGAGCAGAAGAAAGAGGAAAAACTTCAGCGCAAGAAAGCGATGGCTGAAGACGCGGCACTGAACCCTGATGGTGAAGTTGCGGCAGAAGATGATGTTGATGCACCGAAAGATCAGGCGCCTGAGGCCTGAGACCCACCGGGCCGGATGATCTGATCGGGCCTACCGGATCTGTGACCGGGGTTGGCAGCTTCGCTGCTGACCCTGTAGGAGCTGCCAAAGGCTGCGATCTTTTGATCGTGCCTTTCAATGGCCTGAAAAAGATCAAGATCAAAAGATCGCAGCCTTCGGCAGCTCCTACAAGGGGGAGTGGCTACTCCAGTGGCATCACGGTGACCCGAACTTCCGGGTCATGGTTGCCGCCTCCCAGAATCACCCCACGCAGCGGTGATACATCAGAGAAATCCCGACCCCACGCCAACGTGATGTGCTCCAGCGCAGGTTGCACGTTGTTTGTCGGATCGAAATCGACCCAACCCGACACCGGGCAATACACCGAGACCCAGGCATGGGATGCATCGGCACCGATCAATCGGGGCTGGCCGGGTGGTGGCTGGGTCAGCAGGTAGCCGCTGATGTAACGGGCAGCCAGGCCTCGGGAGCGTACGCAAGCGAGCATCAAGTGGGCGAAGTCCTGACAAACCCCACGCCGACGTTCCAGCACCTCCACCAATGGCGTCGCCACCTGGGTCGCTTCGGCGTCGAAGGTGAATTCCCTAAAGATTTTCTCCATCAGTGCCTGGACACCCAGCAGCAAGGGGCGCCCCGCAGGAAAGCAGCTCTCGGAGAACTCGACGAAGTTGCGCTTCAAATGCACATAGGGTGATTCGAACCGATAGCGGCATGCTTCAAGCAACTCTGGCGACAGTGGCTGGCTGCTGTAGGTCAGCGCGCTGCGGGTGTCTTCCCATGCCGGAGACAGATTGAAGTCCAGCAAGGGTCGAGGCAGCACTTCAACGGTGAGGCTGGCGTTGACCAGCAACTCATCATGGGGACGCTCGAACGCCAGCCGAGTCAACGGATTGCCAAATACATCAAGTTCATCACGGCGCGAAGTCGGGTCCGGGCTGATCTGTAATTGCTGATCAGTACAACGCTGCCACGCACAGGCCCTCGGCCACAAATGAGCCAGTTGCTGGGCCAGGGACACCGGGCTGTCGTAGTGATAATGGGTGTCGTGGTAAATCTGGTAATGAGCGCTCATCAGACGGACACCGTGCGCTGGCTGACATCATCGACATGGGCGAAATGGCGCAGGGCCAGGCGATCGGACACTTGCCCGCTGGCATCGGCGATTGCTTGCAGCAAATCGGCCAATCCTTCGAGCGCCGCGCGTACGCTGGTTTCACCGAACAATGGGTTTTCCAGGCAACCCAGATCAAAGCAAGCCAATCGCTCGACCAACTGCGGCAGTCCTGCTTCGCGAGGCCCCCCAAAGTCATCGTTCAATCGTTTAATCGTGCGGGTCACCAGTTTCAACTGGAAAAGTACAGCATGAGGGTTCTGCTCATCGAGCAACAAAAGGTCGAGCACCGGGATCAATTGCGCCACCGCCAGATACCGGGAGCGGTAGGTGATACTGCTATTGCCCAGCTCCAGCAGCCACTCCAGCCCCGCCTGATCGAAAGCCCCGGCACCTCGCAAGAACGCCGCCAGGCTGCCACTGAGAAATTGCAGGCGCTCGATTCGTCGGCCGATCATCAGGAATCGCCAGCCTTCATCCCGAGTCATGTCGTCCAGGGCAAAACCGGACAACGCCGCCAGGGACATCACCAGTCGGTTGAGAAAATCCAGCAGCTCACCAAAGTCCGGTTCATCGGTTTCCAGTTCGATGGCTTCGCGCTGCAACTCCACCAGTGCTTGCCAGTTTTCCCGCGAAAGTTTTCCGCGCACCTGGGAGGCCGCCCACTGCAGGCGTTGCAGGTTGGAACGCAGGCTGAATGGCCAGTCATCACCGAGTATCGCCGCCAGCAGCCGTTCCGGCAGCTCACCCTCTTCGGGCAGCAGCATCAGCCGTTCAGCGAGATCGACTGCCGCCTGCAGGGCCTGCGGGTCATCGCCATCGATGTAACGTGCCAGCATGATCCGCAGCAACCGGGCGCTGTCATCGCAGCGCTCGCAGTAACGACCGAACCAGAAGAGGTTCTCCACCACCCGCGATGGCAGATACGGATCACGCCGAACCAGATCGTGCACGCCGATATTGCGCTGGGCTTTCCATTGCTCACCACCGGGCTGGCGATCGCCCAGCACCCAGGTGTCCTTGCTGGCACCACCTCGCTGCATCGACACCACTTCAGCGTCAGCCTCAGCGGCCACGCGGGTCAAACCGCCGGGAAGCACCCGATAGCCATCGCGGCTGGCCACCGCATACACGCGCATGCCGATGGCCCGGGGTTGTAACTGCCCGCCCTCGGCCTGCCAGATCGGCGCTTGGGACAGCTGCGCCAGCTCTTGCGCGACATAGGCGTAAGGTCGTGCCTGCATGCGCTCGGCAAGCTCCCGACGCTGTATTTCACTCAAATCCCGACCAAATACGGGGGCGAAACTCTGGGACGGGAACGCCGGCTTGATCAGCAGCTCCGGAAGTTTTTCCAGGGCTTGGGCCAGCACCGGAGCCTCACCACACCACCAGGTAGCAATGGACGGCAGGATCAGGTCTTCGCCAAACAGGAACTGATTGATCTTCGGCAGGAACCCCAACAACCCCGGCGATTCCAGCACGCCACTGCCCAGGGCATTGGCCACCATCACCCGTCCCTGTCGCACCGCCTCAAGCAAGCCCGGCACACCAAGGGCCGAATCGGTGCGTAGCTCCAGCGGGTCACAGAAATCATCGTCGAGCCGGCGCATGACCGCGTGGACCCGGCGCAGACCACTCAGGGTCTTCAGGTAGACCGTCGCATCACGCACCGTCAGGTCGCCGCCCTCCACCAACGGATAACCCAGCTGACGCGCCAGGTATAGATGTTCGAAATAGCTTTCGTTGAAACGCCCCGGTGTCAGCAACACCACCAATGGCACTTCCCCATCGCTCGGTGCCTGTCGTGCCAGGGTTTCCTGGAGGGTACGGAAGAAACCGGCCAGATGCTGCACCTTCAGGTCGCGGTACAACTCGGGAAAGGCTCGGGACACAATCGTGCGGTTTTCCAATGCGTAGCCCGCACCAGACGGTGCCTGAGTACGATCGGCCGTCACCCACCAGCGTCCATCGGGGGTGCGCGCAAGATCCACGGCATACAGATGCAGAAAAGCCCCGTCAGGCGGGTTGATACCCTGACAGGGCCAAAGGAAGTTGTTGTGGCCGAACACCAATTCAGCCGGCAGCAGGCCTTCGGCGATCAGGCGCTGCGGACCATAAAGATCAGCCAGCACGGCATTGAGCAATCGCGCACGCTGGGCAATTCCGGCCGATAACTGTTCCCACTCATCCGCGGCAATCACATGGGGTAGCAGATCCAGTTCCCAGGGCCGGTCGGCGCCCTTGGGGTCGGCGTAAACGTTGTAGGTGACGCCGTTTTCCTGAATCTGCCGCGTCAGCAGTGCCTGACGCTGCACCAGTTGCGCGGGCGTGCTGCGCTGCAATTGATCGAACAGTCGACGCCAGTGCGCGCGCACGGCGCCACTGTCGTCGAGCAGTTCGTGATAGGTGCCCGCCGTCAGCGGGTAGCGGTCTAGCAGGTCAGGCATGGAAAGCTCGGCAGACAGCAGGGAACGGTCAGACTAACGCAGGCTCATGACGCCCGGATATACGAAAAATCCGAGCGTCGCGTACGGTTTAGAAGCGTCGTAAATCGAGAGTCATGGGTAGCTCGTCGTTAATTTCCAGAATGGGGACAGGAATTTTCCCTGGCGTGTGTCCGATACGGAAGAAACGCGCCAAACGCCTGCTTTCCGCTTCATTGGCGTTCACCGGCAAGGTCTCGTAGTTACGCCCGCCCGGATGCGCCACGTGATACTGGCAGCCACCCAGCGAACGTCCCATCCAGGTATCGACCAAGTCGAACACCAGTGGCGCGTGGACCGGGATGGTCGGCTGCAGGCAGTTGGCCGGTTGCCACGCACGGAAACGCACTCCGGCGACAAACTCGCCGACCCGCCCGGTCGGCTGCAATGGCACCGCAATGCCGTTGCAGGTCAGCAGATAACGACTCGGCGGCAAACCGCTGAGCTTGACCTGCATGCGTTCGAGGGACGAGTCGACATAACGTACCGTGCCACCGACCGCGCCCTCCTCGCCCAGTACGTGCCAGGGTTCGAGTGCCTGGCGCAACTCCAACGCAATGCCGTTGACCGCGTAATCGCCGACCTTGGGAAAACGAAACTCCAGATGCGCAGCAAACCACTGGGCCTGCACCGGATATCCGGCGTCGTTGAGATCGTCGATGACATCGGCGAAATCCTGTTCGATGAAGTGCGGCAGCAGGTAACGATCATGCAGTTCAGTGCCCCACCGCGCCAGCTTCGGCGGTGCGTAGGGCTCGCGCCAGAAGCGAGCGACCAGCGCCCGTAACAGTAACTGCTGAGCCAGACTCATCCGCGCGTGAGGCGGCATTTCAAACGCCCGCAACTCCAGCAATCCAAGCCGCCCTGTGGCACCGTCCGGGGAATAGAGTTTGTCGATACAGAACTCGGCGCGATGGGTGTTGCCGGTGACATCGATCAGCAAGTTGCGCAGCAATCGGTCAACCAGCCACGGCGCGCATTCCTCGCCCGGCGCGGGCATCTGGGCGAAGGCGATTTCCAGTTCGTACAGCGCGTCGTTTCGAGCTTCATCGACACGTGGTGCCTGCGAAGTCGGGCCGATGAACAACCCGGAAAACAGATAGGACAATGACGGATGGTTATGCCAGTAACTGATCAGGCTGCGCAGCAAGTCAGGACGGCGCAGAAAAGGTGAGTCAGCCGGCGTCGCACCACCGAGTACGAAATGGTTACCGCCACCAGTACCGGTGTGCCGACCATCGATCAGGAATTTCTCGGTGGTCAGTCGGGTCTGGCGCGCTTCTTCGTAAAGAAATTCGGTGCGTTCGACCAATTCGTCCCAACTCGCGGACGGTTGCACGTTGACCTCGATGACACCCGGATCAGGTGTGATACGGAAGTTACTCAGTCGCGGATCGCTCGGCGGCTCATAGCCTTCCAGCAGTACCGGGCATTGCAACTCTTCGGCGGTGGCCTCGATGGCCGACACCAGTGCCAGATAATCTTCGACTCGCTCCAGTGGCGGCATGAACAGGTACAAACGGCCTTCCCGCGCCTCCGCACAAAATGCGGTGCGGGTCAGCCAGTCGGCGGATTCATCAATGTTCGGTGCTCGATCCTCAATTTCCGCCGCCGCGCCCTGACTCTGTAGTTGCGCAGTATCGGGCAGCGGCGGGAAGTCCTGGTTAGGATCGTTGGGATGGATGAACGGATATTCCGCCGCCTTGACCCAAGGCTGCGAACCCAAAGGCAAGCGATACCCCAGCGGTGAGTCTCCCGGCACCAGGCGGCAATGTTCATCGCGCAGGTACCAGCGACCGCTCTGCCATTGATCGCCCTTGGCCGTGCGCGCCAACGGCAGGACCTGACCAATCACCTTGTCCAGGCCCTGGCTGAAGACTTTGCGAAGACGCGCACGCTCCAACGGTTCCTCGAGACGCGAGTCTTCGGCGCTGACGTTTTGCGGCAGCGTGCCTTCGCGCCAGAGGTAATAGAAATTGTCTTCGTAGGCCGCAAACACAAAGCGTGTCGGAATATTCAGCCGCTCGGCAACGCTCGCCAGAAAACGTCCGGCCAGCTCACCATTGGCGCCGTAATCCTGCTGCTCGTCGGCAATCAGTGCGCTGTTGTGCCAGATCGGCACCCCGTCACGACGCCAGTAGCAATTGAGCGACCAACGCGGCAACTGCTCGCCCGGATACCACTTGCCCTGGCCAAAATGCACCAGCCCCTGCGGTGCGTAGTGCTTGCGCATGCGCTGGAACAGCTCGGCTGACAGGCGACGCTTGTCCGTCCCCAGCGCAGCGGTATTCCACTCGGCGCCATCGGGGTCATCGATGGATACGAAGGTCGGCTCACCGCCCATCGTCAGGCGCACATCGCCTTCGAGCAGGTCGGCATCGATCTGTCGGCCCAAGGCCTGAATCGCCAGCCATTGATCGTCGGTGTAAGGCTTGGTAACCCGTGGCGCCTCCCAAATTCGCTCCACGGACATTTCATGACTGAATTCGCACTCGCAGGGTTCCACCAAACCGGTAATCGGCGCCGCAGAGGACGGATCCGGGCTACAGGCCAGCGGAATGTGTCCTTCGCCGGCAAATAGTCCGGAGGTCGCGTCCAGGCCGATCCAGCCAGCGCCGGGCAAATAGACTTCGCACCAGGCGTGCAAATCGGTGAAATCAACGTCGGTACCTGAAGGACCGTCGAGGCTTTTCACGTCGGCGGTCAGCTGGATCAAGTAGCCGGAGACGAAACGTGCGGCAAGCCCCAGGTGACGCAGCAATTGCACCAGCAGCCATGCAGAATCGCGGCACGAACCGGAGGCCTGTACGAGGGTGTGCTCAGGCGTTTGTACGCCTGGCTCCATGCGAATCAGGTAATCGATGTCTTCGCTAAGGCGCTGGTTGAGCGCGACGAGGAAATCGACGCTGGGCAATGGCGTGCGATCGATGCCTTCAAGATACGCCTTGAACTTCGGCGTCAGCGGCAAGGTTTCCAGGTACGGCGCCAGTTCCTTGCGCTCGTCGGCGGCATAGCTGAATGGAATTTTTTCCGCGTAGGGCTCAAGGAAAAAATCGAAGGGATTGAATACCGCCATCTCCGCCAACAGATCGACTTCGATCCGCAACTCATCGGTTTTCTCCGGGAACACCAACCGCGCCAGGTAATTACCCTGCGGGTCTTGTTGCCAGTTGATGAAATGCTGCTCGGGCGAGACTTTCAGCGCATACGACAGTATCCGCGTGCGGCTATGGGCGGCCGGGCGCAGGCGAACGATCTGCGGACCGAGCTCGACGGCGCGGTCGTAGCGGTAATGCGTGACGTGATGCAATGCGACATGAATCGACACGGCGTGCCTCCTGCGAGCCTTAAGCGTATTCGAAAGCGCGCAAGACTTATGCCATCCAGCAGCACTGGCGCTTTCTCCGGTTACTGGAGGCAGTACAGCACCAAAATCGGGCGATGCAGGAATTTGATTGGTATCGATTGCACGGATTTGTGGCGGTCAGTTGTAAATTCGCCGCCAGAACCGGCCCTTTCGCGGGCAAGCCCGCTCCCACAGGGTTTTGC
>NZ_JBOIBY010000567.1:0-10296 GCF_050739655.1 Pseudomonas sp.
GCCATGCACCTTGCGAAGATTCACTACGAGCGTGATGAGCTCACGCAGGCCCGGAAACTTCTTGAAGATTACCTCCCTCAGATCCACGGACTGGGTTTTGTAGATCAAGCAATCGCAGGGTGGCTGACCAGGGCGCGGCTCTCGATGATTGATGGCGACGCCGCTACCGCATTCCAGATGCTCGACGAAGCAGACATCTTCGCTCAGAAGCACAATTTTGAACGACTCCGTCTTTTCGCACTCGCAGAGCGATTGAAGTGGCTGCTTCGTCAGGGCAACACTGACGCCGTCATTAAACTTGGTCGAAAACATGAGCTACGGGTACCCGCCAGCCAGGTAGCGCCTCACCACTCAATCACGACCCGAGATGAGGCTCGAGCTCTCGCCTGGGTTCGAGTGGCCCAAGCTGAGGATCGCCTCCCAGAGGCACTACACCTTGCCAAACAATGGCATCGGTACATGAGCTCAGCAGATGCCATTCGTAGCGTATTAAGGTGGGATCTGATCATCGCACAGTTGTCCTTGCTCGCAGGGGATCAGCGAGCGGCATTACGAATAGTGCGACGAGCTATGTTCCAAGCAGCTCCAGGAGGCTTCATCAGAGTGTTTCTTGACGAAGGTGCTTGGCTACACAACTTGCTCCGCGAACAGCTTCAAGATACCCAGGTCGACGGAGAGCAAACAGACGCGTTTGCTGTAGAGTTGCTCAAGCGCCTCCAGACCGACAAAACCCTTGCCGCAAAACCCATCCTTCCCCCTCAAGAGCCGGTAGCAATCGCTGGCTCTCTTAATAGCCGCGAGCTAGACATTCTCAAGATGGTAGCGGTCGGTATGCTCAACAGGGAGATTGGCACCAAGCTAGGTATGACCGAAGGTTCTGTGAAGTGGTACTTACAGCAGATCTACGACAAGATTGGTATCCGACGCCGCTCCCAAGCAGCCGAACGCGCACGTCAGTTAGGCGTACTGCGCTAACTATTCAGCCCGGCACTATCCATCGATAGGTGCCGGGCTATCCCCCTCTACCTAGCCTCGCCTTAGAACAGCGGCCACCCTACGGCCGGCGCGTATGTACGCCTTATAAGCAGCCCACAAGGACAACAACATGCTGCAATCCATCCTGAACGCACTGATCAATCTATCTGTGGGGCGAAAGCTTCTAATTGGATTTGGCTTGGTCTCTGCTCTTTCCTTGGCAGCGATTGCTCTAGCCATCCATTCAGCAAATCTGCTGCTAGACGGCAATCGGCAATTTGAAACGATCGCCGAAATAAACCTTCTGTTGCTTCAAGCACGAGGGGCAGAAAAAGATTTTGCGCTCGACCATGACAGCCAAGACGCAAAAGCGCTCTCACAAAAAATGGATGATCTTGGCAAGCGAGTAGACGAGCTATTGATTGAGAGCACGTCCGACCACGAGATTCTGCAGGACATTCGCTCTACTGCTAATTCGTACCGTGGCCAGTTCGATCAATTCGTTTTGGATACGCAGAAATCCAAGCATGCGCTCACAGCAATGCAAAAGCAGGCGGACGAAGCCCGTATCCAATTCGAATTCGTCGAGATGGATATGTACACCGCGCTACGAGGCAGCATTAGTGCTCAAGAGGCTCTCAACCCGGACACCCTCACTTTTGCTGAGAATGCATCCGCCCTACTCCGCCAGATGATGGCGATTCGGAGCAGCGAATTCTCTTTCACTCAGCTTGGCGATGGGCAAGCGCTGAAAGAGTGGGATGAGCTGATGCAGGGCACAGAGGGAGATGTAGCCCGGCTACACGAACGAATTGGCAAAGAGCACGACGATATCCTTGAAGCAGCCGAAGAAGCCCTCGCGAACTATCGAACCTCCTTTCAGCACTATGAAGCAAGCCGTAAGGCCAACGAGGTTGGCGCGCAAAAAATGCGAGACCAAGCACAGCGAGTTCTTCGACAAGCAGACGAAGCACTTGCCAATCACAAGAAATGGATGGCTCAACGAGCAGGCATGATTCTGCGCCTTTTGATCATCACCGCGATTGTGATCACCGGACTTGCACTGATCGCGGGTTACACGATCCACAAGCTAATTCTTCCTCCGCTACGGCAAGCACTTGCCTTGGCCCAAGCGATCGCAAAAGGTGACCTGAGCCATGAAATATCGACGAGTCGTAGTGACGAACTTGGCCAGTTATGCCTGGCGATGGGCGATATGACTACCGGTCTTCGATCTCTCATTCTGCGCATTGTCCAAGGCATAAACCAACTCCACCACTCTGCCCATCAGCTGCAACAAGCAAGCTTGCAGAACAGTAATGGCGCGAAAAGTCAGCAACAAGTAACGGAGCAAGCTGCCACAGCTACACAGCAAATGGCCTACAGCGCAGAGGCAGTTTTTCGACATGCAGAGGACGCTTCAAATGCAGCCGAGTTAGCTAACCGTCAGGCGAGTGAGGGTGACGAAGTCGTACGCCATAGCGCCGATCAGATTAGTCGACTAGCTGAAGACGTAAGCCTATCGATGCAGACCATTGAACGCCTACATGATGGAAGCGATCGAATTGGCGGCGTTCTTGATGTTATCAAAGCGGTAGCAGAGCAAACGAATCTCTTAGCTCTCAACGCAGCAATCGAGGCTGCCCGTGCAGGTGAACAAGGTCGCGGGTTCGCTGTTGTCGCTGACGAAGTTCGGGCGCTCGCAATGAGGACTCAGGACTCTACCAGCCAAATTGAGTCACTCATCGCTGAATTACAGTCGCTGTCTAAGCAAGCGGTCAAGCAGATGGCCAATAGCGCCCAACTCAGTCAGGAAGTAGCAGCACAGGGAGAACGCGCGCGAGTTGCAATTTCAAGGATCACAGTAGCAGTTAGCAGCATTCAGTCACTCAACTTACAGATAGCCTCGGCAGCCAAAGAGCAGAGCTCAGTAGCTGGCGAAATCAGTGAAAACGTCGACCGAGTAAGGAGGATTACTGACCAGGGTGCGGCCGCGACTGAGAGCATTGCTCAGGCCAGCTCCGAGCTGGCAGACCTTGGTGGAGAACTGCAGCAGTTGGTTCGTCAATTTCGAGTTTGACGGAGCTATCTTTAGGTAGGGGTACGAACTCGAAATCAGGGTAACTATTCGATTCCCAGCTGAGCTACTCGATCCCTTTCATGCTGGATTTTAGGAGCGATCTCGTACTTGTGAGAGATCGCTTCTTTTTTTACCTCATAGATACTTGCAGTAGCTCTTCATTACTTCGCACGCTATCCATGGATAGGTGCTCCCTCCGCAAAGCCATTCTTAACATCGCATCAAGCTCTACCAATTCCTATTCAATAAAAACAACAGGACTCAGCAAGATGAGCAGCGCCTACGATGTCGTTACTGTGGGGTCTGGCCATAACGGTCTGGTCGCAGCCGCCTATCTAGCGGCTGCGGGCAAAAGAGTATTAGTCCTTGAAAGAAATGAGTGGTTTGGTGGCGGCGTCGTCACTCGCGAACTCACCGTGCCGGGATTTCGGCACGACCAACACAGCGTCGGCCACATTTTCATCCAGGCGAACCCACTCATTCGCAACGACGAGCTTGGCCTGCTAAGCAAATACGGTCTGAAGTATATCTACCCAGAAGTACCACTGATCTCGGTGTTCGCAGATGGCAGTACGCTCAGCTTGTACCGCGATCGTCAGAAAAACTATGAAGAGCTCGCAAGATTTTCGCAGAAAGACGCCGAAGCCTATCTGAAATTCTCAGAAATCGCGGCTCACTATCTGCCTATGCTGTTGGGCACCCTTTATTCTGCTCCGGTTCCCATGGGTGCCCAGTTCGCCATGATGGATCAAAGCCCCGAAGGTCGTGAGATGTTCGCGACCATGATGAAAAGCAGCTGGGAGATCATCTGTGAGTGGTTTAACCACGAGAAGATCAGGCTGCACTTCGCTCGAATGGTTGGAGAGAACCTCGCCAGCCCTGAAGAACTCGGCTCCGGCATCAGTCTCTTCATGTTCTTGGGCTTCATGGAAAAGTATGGCATCGGTATTCCTGTGGGCGGTAGCGGCGCCCTTACCGAAGCTTTGATTCGATGCATTCGAGACAACGGCGGCGAAGTATTGTCGTCCGTCGATGTTTCCAAGATTGATACTCGTGGAGGCAGAGCAGTAGGTGTACGAACCCACGACGGCCGCACCTTCGAAGCACACGATGGTGTAATCGGAGGCATTCATCCGCACCTGCTGCGCAGCTATCTCGATGACTCAGGGGTGGCACCGATTGTCTTTGATCGTGCCGAGCGAACCCAAACCTCGCCATGCGCCTGCATCACGGTACACGCAGCACTCAATGAGAAACTGCGATTCAAAGCGGGTGAGCATGTTGAAAAAGCAGCTTTCATCGAGCTCTTGGGAGTAAACTTGGATCAGTTCCGTCGCTCATTTGACGATGTCCGTTACAACCAACTCCCCCAACATCCTCTGATAGCCCTCGCCTCCCCCACCAACATCGATCCAAGCCGTGCACCAGCGGGAAAGGCAACGCTGCATGCTTGGGCATATGTACCCTTCCAGATAGGACAAAACGTTCCCGAATACTGGGACGAAATCAAGGAAAGTTACGCCGATCAACTGCTCAGGTGGATGAGTCCCTTCTTCCACAACCTCGACAGCAGCCTGATCATCTCAAAGCACGTTGACTCCCCTCTGGATATGCAACGTACATCGCCCAGCTTCCAACGCGGAGATCTACACGGCATCGCTGGCTACCAGCACCAATTCGGCGCCCACCGCCCCACTCCAGACCTTGGACGTAATACCGTCCCCGGTCTTGACCGCTTCTATCTGGTCGGCCCATTCCAACACCCGGGAGGTGGTGTGTTTGGCGCAGGCCGAGCGACCGCCATGCGCATGTTTGATGACCTCAAAATGAACTTCAGCAAATTCAATAAGGTGACGTGATGAAGCTCTATTCTCCTGACGGGAGCGAACTGATGAAGATCGAAATGCTGGAGCGAGAAGGTGAAGTCTTGCTTCTTAAGGGCACCGCCTTTGGTGCCATGCCGATCACCGCAAAACTGAGCCCCCAGGAAATGCGTGGTGGATTTAGCCTGCTAAATCTGAAGCTCATTTGCTTTCTCATCAGCATGCTTTTCCGTCGCTAAGGAACACCTATGAATGCCTCTCCACACAAACAGTTAGCGCTCGACTACATGCGGCACAGGGAAAATGGCGATACCTCTGCCGCGTTAGCTCTAACCAGTGATGACGCCCGATTCTGGATGCCAGGCCCAGGCGATCTGAGCAAAGGACAAATGGCCGGACTTTTCGAACAAATCGGCCCGCTGATCCTAAGCATGCGTCTAACGATCCACGGCGCAATTGAGGAGGGCGATCGGGTTGCGATAGAAGCCAGTGGACTCGCTCAGCTTGCCAACGGGAAGGAGTACGCAAACAACTACCACTTCCTCTTCGTCATCAGCGAAGGACAGATCGTAGTAGTGAAGGAGTTCGCCGACACTGCTCCTGCGGCGGTAATTTTCGAGCAGTAGGCTCAACGCCGGACGGCGCAATGTCGTCCGGCGCGTTCGAAGCGCATTCGTTTCCCTCCCAAAGTTGCCTGCCAATACCAACAAAAAATCCTTCGTCAGCGGCTAACGATCAAGATGTAGGTTTGTCCTGCGAGATGGCAGCATCTGTCACCGTTTGCGTGCCTGTTTTCAACACGGGTATCCGGCGCCTCCCCTCAAAAGCTGGCTCGTCATTTGGGAAACGTTGGGCCGTTTATCTCGCAAAAAACTCTATCTGTTGATAGGTGATCCCGAACCTGACGACCTAGACAATTTCCATGCCTGCTTACTAAGCCGCTGGTCTAGCGGAATAAAAACAAGGAACAGGAGAGCCTCCGTGCCGTCCATATCGCCCCACGAAGTCAACTATAGGAAAGCCCACCGTAAGAGCATGGCTTTTCCGAACAAACCTCTTCCCAGTTACCGGGTTGGAAGCCGTCCATGAAACGACGCACTTTTCTAAAAACAAGCTTCGCGGGTTTTGCAGTGCCGACGCTGTGTGGCAGCTCGGGCTTGAGCCTTGCGCAATCACTTAGCGAATGGGTTGGAGAGCGACCTGCCGCTGTTATTTCTGACGCCAGGTTTCTCAACTGTCAACGTTTCGGAACAGCCGCTAGCGAAGAAGGTATCAGACATTTTTCAGTCGACGGGGACATAACCGAGATTTGGTTCAAACACCTGGATCCCATGTGGCGTAAGAGTCAGCCCGTCGTCATTGGCATGACGGCTCACCAGCCGCTGTTCGTTCTCGAACGCCTTGGCTGGGATAGAGATATGCGTGTGGTGTTGCGCGTAGAGCATGAGTGGCTACCTGATGGCACGGTTCATCATCGACTTGAAGCGCCTGCGCACCAGCTACCTCACATCGAGGCACTACTAACAGATGCCTCCGATTGGAGCGAACGCTTGGCTAGGTTGGGCGCGAACTGCAACTGGAGCCATCAGGGCATGTGCACTGCCGGCCTGGCAAGCGCACCAGCCACCAATCTACTTACCGCACCTGCCCCCCTGGTCACTTGGGTCATGGCCCCAGCACGGACTGCCTGACTGCAATCCTAAAATCACAAGAAGAGGATCTCCAAATGCGCCAACCTCCCGGCATCAGCAAACTCGACTTCGCCGAAGTCGTACGCCAATTTCAAGAGGCAGTTGGGAAGGAATGGGTATTCACTAGCGAAGAGGATCTCAACCTATATCGAGATGCCTACTCACCCTTTTGGGGGGAAGCAGAAGAACGGGTTGCGTCGGCAGCGGTCGCTCCCGCCTCCACTGAAGAAGTGCAGGTGGTGATGCGGATTGCCAATCGCTACAAGATTCCGATGTACCCCATTTCTACCGGCAAAAACTTGGGATATGGCGGTTCTGCGCCTGGCTACTCAGGCTCCGTAGTACTCGATCTCAAGCGCATGAATCGCGTGATTGAGGTGAACGAGAAGCAGGCGTACTGCGTAGTGGAGCCCGGAGTCAGCTACTTCGACATGTATCGCCATCTCCAAGAGAACAACATCAAGCTATGGATCGATGTACCGGATCCAGGTTGGGGCAGCATGATGGGCAATGCCTTGGATCGTGGCGCAGGCTACACAGCGGCTCAGTACCGAAACCATTTCGACGCACATTGC
This sequence comes from Pseudomonas sp., assembly GCF_050739655.1. GTDB lineage: Bacteria > Pseudomonadota > Gammaproteobacteria > Pseudomonadales > Pseudomonadaceae > Aquipseudomonas. The sequence goes on from NZ_JBOIBY010000567.1 coordinate 7,145, forward strand.
GGGATGGAAGTCGTCCTCGCCGATGGCACGCTCTTGCGTACCGGCATGGGAGCGATGCCGGGAGCTAAAACCTGGCAAACATATAAGTCGGGATTTGGGCCGTGGATTGATGGAATTTTCAGCCAGTCCAATTTTGGTGTCGTCACCAAGATGGGATTCTGGTTGATGCCGGAGCCTGAGGCTTTTCTCAAAGGCTCGGTTCATATGCCACGCTACAAAGACATGATTCCGCTAGTAGACACCATGACCCACCTTGAAAACTCCAAAGTGTTCACGGGCTATCCAGACTTCTACAGCCCTGTGCTTGGAACTCCTAGCCTTGCAGGTCTCCATGACTTTCTCGTCAATGGCCCAGAGCCCAGAGACGACGAGTACATGCAGCTCTTCCAGCGCGGGGCAAAGCCTGAAGAGTATGAGGAATACGGACTACGCAACAAAATTCCGTTCTGGACGTGCGACTTCACCTTCTACGGGCCGGAGAAGGTAATTCGGGCGCAATGGGAGCACGTCCAGGAGAGCTATCGAAAAGCCATTCCTGACTCGACATTCGACGAGAAGGAGTTCTACAACCTCCCGCTCACCGAACAGCAGAAGGAAACCGTGCAATATCCGGCTCAGTTCGGCATCCCAAACCTACGCACATTTGCAATTGGCGCACGCTCCAAGTGGAATCCCTCGCCACCTTCAGATGGCCATGCCTGGTTTTCTCCGGTGATCCCTCGCGATGGAGCTGAAGTCCTGCGCATCAACGAGATCCTGGGCAAGGCAGCACGAGATCTAGGCGTGCCTCTGGGGTACGCCATGAATGTTCCGTTGCCGGCCTGGGAGCGGACGTTCACATTTATTCTTCCATTCTTCATCACGAAGGATCCGGTGAAGAACAAGAACTCGCGCGAGGTCTTCAACAAGCTGGTAAAGATCGCAGCAGAGAATGGATGGGGCGAGTACCGCACTGGAACCGTCTTCCAGGATGAGGTGATGGACACCTACTCCTTTAACGATCATGCGCTGTTGCGATTCCACGAAAAGGTTAAAGACGCAATCGACCCCAATGGAATCCTCTCCCCTGGCCGGTATGGAATTTGGCCTAAGCACCTGCGCAAGGAGAAAAAGGCATGAGGCTCATAACTACTCTGACTCTCCTCGCACTCTACCTGGCACCTACCCTCGGAGTCTGGGCCAGTGAGCAACCCGACGGCCAAAAAGTCTTCGAAAAATGGTGTATGCCATGCCACGGGAAGGGCAACTACTACCCAGGTACAGTTGCTTTGGAATCCCGCTACAAAGGCGCGGTTCCAGGGCCTCTGCAGGAGCGTGTCGACCTGACACCTGAGCTTGTGAAGTACTTTGTGCGCAACGGGATTTCCGTGATGCCGTTTTTCCGAAAAACGGAAATTAGCGACACCGAGCTGGATGCGTTGGCGAAGTACCTGCAGAAGCAACCTGGCCAGGCATCTAAGTGATAATGATCGCGCGCTCCCTTAGATACTCGGCACAGAGTCAGCGGCTATTTATGTGGGCAGACAACAATCCATTTTCACCCCCCGATCACCGCTGCCCTTCATCATCCAGCGTGGCAAGCCGCCCCTCCTTACGCAGCGAGGGGTAGATGAGATGTTCGGCCCACAGGGCGCGAAGCACCGCTACCGACGATCTCTATCTTTCGATAGGTGATAGGCAACCCCCATTCGGAGAACTTCAACTGACACCTCCGGGCCAGCTAACGGCACCAGGCGTGCGAAACTTCTAAGGTCCAACAAATATAAGGAAACCGGACATGAAAAATCTCAGTTTGACAAAGCCGATTCGCTGCAATTCAACTACAAAGTTGATCAGACAAATCGCAAACCATCAAATCTGAAAACTTAAAGCGCCTAACAGATAATTTTCTTGCAATGCGAGCCAGAAACTAATTTGCGCGCTCGACTAGCGTTGCGAAAATTACAAGTTCGACCGCTCCACGTGCGCTGCCAGAGCTTATCGCTAACCGCATAATTTCAAGCCAGCGATTGTGACGTCCTCGTCCAAATCGGAGATTACTGATGAAAAACAATAAAAAATTATTCGCCTTAACTTTCTGCCTTTCAACCTTCTTGGCCCACCAGTCCATGGCAGCGGTCAGTCCTGCAGAAGCAGAGAAACTTAAAGGTGAGTTGACCCCAGTCGGAGCCATTAAAGCAGGTAATGCCGATGGCTCGATCCCGGAATGGACAGGAGGCCTAGTTAAAGACGTTAGCACCTCACAGAACTCTTCCAATCTGACGCGCCCCAGCGTGCTTTTCCCGAATGAAAAGCCCATCTTCACCATTACTTCTGCCAATGTTGGGCAATATGAAAGCAAGCTGACCGACGGCGCAAAATATCTGCTTAAGAATTATCCCGGCTATAAAATCAATGTGTACCAGACTCATAGAATTGGAGCCGCGCCACAGTACTTCTATGACCAATCAATTAGTAATGCCACCAATGTCACCATGACCAATTCAATAATGTCTATGGAACATTACCAGGGCGGCATTCCATTCCCCATTCCTAAAACTGGGGAGGAAGCTATTGCTAGCATGAAGTGGAACTGGCGCGGAGGAGACTCCACTCTTGAAGCTAGCACTTGGTTCGTGTCTTCTTCCGGCAAACGCGCATTGACATCAGCAAACATTATTAACATGTCGACGCCATACAATTACCCACCAGGTCGTGAGAAGAAATTCGACAAAAAATTGTGGGGCGGAGCTCTGATCACCGCTACAGCTCCCGCCTATTCAGCTGGCGAAAAGCAGGTGGTCAACATCCCTGCTGACCCGATCAGCGTACAAACCAACGCTTGGGTGTACCTAGCCGGGCAGCGTCGGCTACGCAAAGCACCTAACGTCCAATACGATGTCCCCAATAACTTTACCTCTGGGCTTACAAATTTCGACGACTCTTGGGGCTTCAGCGGTGCCACTGACCGCTATGATTGGAAGCTAATTGGTAAGGAAGAACGTTACGTTCCTTACGAAGGCAATGTGCTGGTGAATACCAAACCGGAAGTTCTCTTGGGTGAAAACTTCATTAACCCAGACTCAATGCGCTGGGAACTCCATCGCGTTTGGGTGGTAGAAGCAACATTGAAACCCGGTGCCCGCCATGTGGTACCGAAACGCCGCCTGTAC
>NZ_JBOIBY010000568.1:0-9190 GCF_050739655.1 Pseudomonas sp.
CTTCAGGACGCCGCGTTCATTCAGAATTTCCGCGTTATCGTTAACGTTTTTCGCGAGCAATCGAGCGTCGACCGGCTGCTCCTACAGTTGACCTTCATCGCTTAACTGACTGGCATTAGGGCAAGCCTCGCTCCTACAGTTGCAGCGATATCCTGTAGGCGCGAGGCTTGCCCGCGAAGGCGTCCTATCAGGCGCTACAGGATCGAAAAGTTGTAGCTGACGATCAACCGCGTCTCATCCACATCCCGCGCATATTGCTCGTAGTTGGTGCGATACGTCGCATTGCGCAAGCGCAGGCTGACATCCTTGAACGTCCCGCTCTGCACCACGTACTTGAGTTCGCTGTCGCGCTCCCACTCTTTGCCTTCCTGATCGCTACCCGGCACCTTGATGTGGTCACCGTTCACATAGCGGGTCAGGAAACTCAGGCCATTGATACCGATGGCCTTGAAGTCATAGTCATAACGCAACTGCCAGGAGCGCTCCTGCGCGGCTGCAAAGTCGTTGACCTGCACGTAGTTGACCAGATACGGATTGGTGCCATCGAGGTAAGGCATCGAGTTGTCGCCGTTCATACGCTGCCAGCCGGCACTGAAGGTATGGCCGCTGACGGCGTAGGCGAGCATTGCGTTCAGCGCGCGGTTGTCGATGGAACCGGCGCGGGAGGCGCCGCTGTCCGCGCTCTTGAGCACGCGCAGATCGGACTTGAGCACGCCACTGCCCAGTGGTTGGCTGGCCAACAGGCCGATGAAATGCTGACGATAGATATCTTCCAGTTCGGCGTAGTGGTACTGGGCGGTCAGTCGCTCGTTGATCTTGTAATCGAAACCGTACATATCGAAATGATCGGCGGTGATGTTGCAGGCATAGCGTTTGTTCTTGCAGTGCACGCGGATGTCCTGGGAATCGGTGGAATCCCGGGCGGTGTACTTGTCCAGGCGCGCGGCCATGAAGGTCAGATCCTTCACGTCCCTGGACGTCAGCATCGCGCCGTTGAACATCGTCGGCAGCAGGCGTCCGTCGTTGTATTTGAGCAGCGGCACGTCCGGCAACAAGGCGCCGTATTTCAACACACTCTGCGAGACACGCACCTTCGCCGTCAGGCCGAGTTTGGCGTACTGGTCGGCCGAGCCGCGCGGGTTTTCCCCGCTTGAAGGCAGCAACCCGCTGTTACTGCTGTCGGGGCTAGAGTCGAGTTTAAAGCCCAGCATGCCCAATGCATCGACACCGAACCCAACCGTGCCCTCGGTGTAACCCGATTGCAGATTGAGAATGAAACCTTGAGCCGATTCTTCCCGCTTGGAGGCGCCTTGCTCGTTGGAGGAGTGCCCATCGCGAAAATCGCGATTGAAATACACCGTGCGCGATTCCATTTTCGCCGTGGTGTCTTCGATGAAACCGCTCGCATGAGTCGACCCGGTAAAACCGGCGCACAGGACTAAAGCGCCGTAGCCAAGTGACTGGCGCGCGGTGATGAACGTAAAGGGGGGACGCATGAAAAAGCTCCAACAATGCAGCGTTTGCGCCAGGGCGCAATTAGCCAGAAATAGCCTTCAACCGCTCCGATAACGGAACGGTTGAAGCAAAAAACGCGGGATGAGCGGACATGATGGCAGAGGGCTTTTTTACGCTGCAGACGACTTTAGTCTCAGAAATGCATGTATTTGCCGCCGAACGGTAGTGGCAAAGCGACGGGTGGCATCCAGTAATGGTTAACCAATGCTTAATCTGATAGTTCAACACTCTACTGGACCGCACGCCCTCAGAGTTCTCTGACGCCCAGTGCGGCACGTTCGACAACACGTCGAACTGACATTCGCCTGCACTGGAGATCGCCCCATGAACACGCGCGTCCTGCTCGTTACCTCCGCCCTTGTCTGCGCCTCGTTTTCAGGATTTACCCAGGCTCAAGACACTGCCGCGACACAAAACATCATTTCCTATCACTACGGCATGCCGCTGCATGTGGGCAAGGTGCTTGAGCTCACCGAACCCGACACCCTGGACTGCGAAGTAGTAACAGCGACGATGAAGTACATCGATTCGCAATCGGGCCAGCCTGCAGAGCTTGCCTACCGGAAACTTTCTTACGCGTGCAGTTATCAGAACTGACTGAAAGGTCTGAAATAACACCTTGCGGTATTCCTGTGAGGGATCTGGCGCTATGCTCTAGCGCCTCCCTTACTGCCGCAAGGATTCGCCATGCAGTTGTCTTTTCGTACATTGTCGATATTCACCGCCCTACTGTGTTTGCTGCTGTCGCTGCTCTGGGGCGTGCTGCCTGATCGGTTGCTGGCAACCTGGGACACTGAATATTCATTGGCGGCGGGGTTGATCGCGCGTCGTATGGCGGTGCTGTTTGCAGCGCTGGCGGTGATGTTTTACCTGATTCGCAACGAACCGCACTCCACCGCACGCAATGCGCTGAGCATTGGCTTCACGGTGGGTTGCTGGGGACTGGCGGTTCTGGGCTTCGGTGAATGGCTCAACGGCCATGCTGGCCCGGGCATTCTGGTTGCAGTGGCAGGGGAACTGGCGCTGGGCCTGGCATTTTTCCAGACCCGACGCCCGTCGATGGAACTTGAAACCGCAGGTTAAAGTGCTTTTCGCTCCGCGTGGAGGTGCTCGGTATGCACGTGTTGATGCGCAAGTTCAGTGCGCAGCCCTGCTATAAGTTCGTGAATTTGCCGGCAGCTGTTCAAGTGCCGGGCATCAATATTGGTTCGCAACAGATCCAGCGTATCGGTCTCGCGATCGGCGTAAACCTTGACGGTCATTTTCAGGTCTGGTGACAGCGAACACTGGCAACGTTTGGGCAAAAAACTGCTTTCGATAATGTTGCGGAGTTCCAAGGCAGAAAGAAACATTGCGACCCTCTCCTTTGTGAGACTGCAATCGGTTATTGAGGCTGGCTCATGTGAAATCCCGGTCAGCTTTAGAACAACTACAGCATAAAACATGCCTTGAAATGCGCCGGGTTGTTCATCGGCAAATCAACGAGTTATGTAACAGGACATTAAAGTTTATCGTTCAATTTGCACGAGAAGCTTCTGGCTGGGTTGCAATCTGCGCACACACTCTTGGTTTGCATCTGCCGCCTTGCGCATCGAGAATGCGCCCCCTCCGGCGAGCTTCGCCCTCTATTCTTTCGCAAGAGGCACCATGCGTTCTTTGACCTGCCGCACATCCATCGCCATTATTTTGGCTGCCCTGTCGAGCACAGCACACGCAGCGACACTGGAAAAAACCGCGCCCTATCCAAAAGCCGAAATCGGCTTCACCCGCCAGGTCATACACCTGGCCCCGCAACCGCTGGAGGACGACTTCAAAGTAGAAATCCTTGCCGGCAAAACGCTGAAAGTCGATTGCAACCGCCAACGCCTGGGCGGCGTACTCGAAGAAAAGAATCTGGAAGGCTGGGGCTATCCGTTCTACCGCCTGGAAAAGGTCAGCGGCCCGGCGAGCACCCTGATGGCCTGCCCGGATGGCACGAGCAAGGAAGGCTTCGTGCCGGTGGTGGGTGACGGCTTCATGCTGCGCTACAACAGCAAACTGCCAATCGTGCTCTACGTGCCCAAGGACGTCGAAGTCCGCTATCGGGTTTGGTCGGCATCGAACACAGTCGAGAAAGCCGTCGCCGAGTAAGCTCTGCTTACTTGAGCCCTGCCTTGTAGAGCGCACCGTCCTCTTCATCGGTCAACACGTACAAAAATCCGTCTGGGCCCTGCCGTACATCGCGAATGCGCTTGTTGAGTTCCCCCAGCAGGCGCTCTTCGTGAACGACTTTGTCGCCGTCAAACTGCAGGCGGATCAGTTCCTGAGTTACCAGCGCTCCGATGAACACGTTATGTTGCCAAGGCTTGAAACGGTCGCCGTCGTAGAACGCCATGCCACTCAGGCCCGGGGATTTTTCCCAGAAGTGGCGCGGTGCGACGGTGCCTTCTGCGGTTTTGCCCTGGGCTTCCGGGATCGGTTGACCGGAATAGTTAATGCCGTAGGTCGCAAGCGGCCAACCATAGTTCTTGCCACGCTCGATGACGTTAATCTCGTCACCGCCACGGGGGCCGTGCTCGTTTTCCCACAGGGTGCCGGTCCATGGGTTCAGTGCCGCGCCCTGCGGATTGCGTACGCCATAGGCCCAGATCTCCGGGCGCACACCGACCTGACCGACAAAAGGGTTATCGTCCGGGACTTTACCGTCGGGATAGATCCGCACGATCTTGCCTTGCAACTTGTCGAGGTCCTGGGCGGTCGGCCTGTCGTTGTTTTCCCCCAGGGTAATGAACAAATAGCCGTCACGGTCGAACACCAGTCGCGAACCAAAATGGTTACCGACCGAAAGCTTCGGCTCCTGGCGGAAAATGACGGTGAAATCCTTAAGCGCCGTCAGGTCATCAGAGAGCGTCCCACGACCGACTGCCGTACCGGCCTTGCCACCCTGACCACCACCCTCGGCGTACGACAGGTAGACCATGCGGTCTTGCTTGAAGTCGGGTGACAGCGCCACATCCAGCAAACCGCCCTGCCCCTTGGCCCAGACCTCGGGCACGCCGCTGAGTGGCGCCGATAGCTTGCCTTCGTAACTGACCAGCCGCAGGTTGCCGGGCCGCTCAGTCGCCAGCATGCCCTGGCGATCGGGGAGAAATGCGATCGACCAGGGATGCTCCAATCCCTTGGCGATTGTCGTGACTTCCAGGGCTCCCTGTTCGCTTTTCATCGTCTGCGTGGATGCGGCCAACACAGGGAGCGAGGCAGCCAGCAATGAGCTGGCAAAAAGAGTGGTCAGGAGGGTTTTACGCAACATGCACGATTCCTTTTGTCATGAGGATGGCTGGCAGGAGTGCCGTCTTGCCGTTTAACGGTTGCTGCTGCCCGAGTCTCGAACGGGTGGATTGGGTATGAATTTAGGCGGGCTGGCGGGTGCGCCTGGACTCTGGGGATAGCGATTGCCGATACCGCCGTTGTCGAGGGTTGGCGGGCGCGGCACCGGTACGGTATTCGGCCCACGGATGGCCGGAATGCTGGGTTGTGTACCCTGCATGCTGTTGGGGTTGGCCCGACGAATCGGACTGTTATAAGGGTTGTTGTTCGGCAGATTCTGCGCGACCACCAACGGCATATCCTGCGCTTGGACCTGTGAGTCGAAAATGCCGATCAGGAGCATCAGGCTGAGGCCGGGAATGCATCGGTTCATGGAAAACCTCCTCGACGTGCGCATGTGCAGTCTTCGATAGCACGCTACGCCCCGGGTTCGCATTTGTTAACCAAAAACTCAACCGCAAGATGTAACACTACGTTGATCTGACACCGGGCCGGGCTGCATACCGCGGAAACTTTTGCCTCCAGCCCAGGGTCACCTGAACATCACTTGCGAGGTCAGGACCATGGCACGGGCAATCTGGAAAGGCGCGATCAGTTTCGGGCTGGTGCATATACCCGTGGCACTGGTGTCGGCAACCTCTTCGCAAGGGGTTGATTTCGACTGGCTCGACAGCCGCAGCATGGAACCGGTGGGCTACAAGCGTGTTAACAAGGTCACCGGCAAGGAAGTCACCAAGGAACACATTGTCAAAGGCGTCGCCTACGAAAAGGGCCGATACGTAGTGCTCAGCGAAGAGGAAATCCGCTCGGCGCACCCGATGTCGACGCAGACCATCGATATCTTTTCTTTTGTCGACAGCGAGCAGATTCCCTTGCAGAACATCGACACGCCTTATTACCTGGCGCCGGATAAACGCGGCGGCAAGGTGTATGCGTTGTTGCGCGAAACCCTGACCAAAACCAAAAAGGTCGCCCTCGCCCGGGTGGTGTTGCATACCCGTCAGTACCTCGCGGCCTTGATGCCGCTGGAGTCGGCACTGGTCCTGGTAAAACTGCGCTGGCCGGCGGAAGTACGCAGCCTGGATGAACTGGCGCTGGGCGCGGACGTGACCAAGCCCACATTGGCCAAGGGCGAACTGGACATGGCCAAACGATTGGTTCAGGACATGAGCGGCGAATGGTCGCCGGACGATTACCGGGATGAGTTCGAAGACAAGATCATGGCGCTGGTGGACAAGAAGGCCCATGAGGGCAAGATTGAGGATGTGGAAACGGCCACGGGCGAAGAAGAGCGCAAAACGGCGGATGTGATTGACCTGACCGAGTTGCTCAAGCGCAGCCTGGGCGGCAAGGGGGCGGCCAAGGCCAAGCCTGCGGCGAAGAAGAAAGTCAGTAATAAATGAGGTGTTGAGTATTCTGGCCTCATCGCGGGCAAGCCCGCTCCCACAGGATTTTGTGTCGTACAGAAATATTGTGATCGACGCGAAACATGTGGGAGCGGGCTTGCCCGCGATGAGGCCCGTGAGCCCGTCAACTGAATCAGATCAAGACAAAGATCGCCAGCAGACCACTAAAGATCGCCCACTTTTCCAGGTAGTAGAGCTTGCGATTGCGCTTCTTGAGTTCTTTGCCCCGCAAACGAATCTTGTAGATCCTGCCAAACAGACGATTAATACCGCCGACCTTGTCGCCCGCTTCGTTCGGGGCACCGGCAGCTGACATTACGGTGCGACTGAACCAGCCATTGAGCGCGGCTGCCCAGCGATACTTCATGGGTCGCTCAACATCGCAGAACAGAATGATGCGGTTCTGCGCGGTGGTGTTTTCCGCGTAATGAATGAAGGTCTCATCGAACATCACCGCCTCACCGTCGCGCCAGTGATAGTTCTCACCATCGACGTTGATGTAGCAGCCGGCGTTATTCGGGGTTTCCAGACCCAGGTGATACCGGTAGGAACCGGCATACGGATCGCGATGACGCACCAGTTTGGAGCCCGGCGGCAATTCGGCAAACATCGCCGCCTTGATCGAACCGATGCTCTGCACCAGTTCCGTGGTGCGTGGGCACAGCTTCATCGCCGACGGGTGGCTGTCGCCGTACCATTTAAGGTAGAAGCGTTTCCAGCCCGCCTTGAAGAACGAGTTGAAACCGACGTCGTCATACTGGTTCGAACGCTTGATTTCACCAGCGTGCAACAGATTCTGGCCTTCGGCGCGAATTTCTTCCCAGTGGGCCTGCAATGGACTCAGGTCGGGAAAGTCTGCCGGATTGAGGTAAGGCTTGTTGGGGATTTTCGAGAACATATAAAGGAAGCAATTGATCGGCGCCAGAAACGTCGAGTGATCGCTCAGTTGCCGACCCAGTTTGTGACGCACACGACCGCGCAGATGGACGTACGCGATGGATACAACGTAGACAGCGGCAATGATGAGTTTCACGGAAATCGTCACACGTCAGAAGTGAACAAACTGCGCCCCTCTGCAGCCAGCGGCTCGTGGGTCTTGTGCAGCGTCTGAAAACGAACAGGCCTCAGGTGAAAGATGGCATTTTAGCCTCAGTTTGTAACCAATAGTTAACCTACAAAAGTGAAAATCTGTGCACCGAAGCAGCCAAAGCGACGGTGCGGCCTCATTGCCCTATCGTTTAAAGAGCCAGACCAGTACAATCGCCGCCAAACTTTTACGCGCCTCCTTGGTTGATGACGGGAATGACCCCGGCCTCAGCGCACGTCGACTCGGGCCAAGCGCGGCAATGCCGCTCCCTGGCTACTCTGAATGCTTCGCAGGAAAAACCTTTGATTTCTACAGCTAACATCACCATGCAGTTCGGCGCCAAGCCGCTATTCGAAAACGTTTCGGTCAAATTCAACGGTGGCAACCGTTATGGCTTGATCGGCGCCAACGGTTGCGGCAAGTCGACGTTCATGAAGATTCTCGGCAACGACCTCGAGCCATCCGGCGGCCAGGTCATGCTCGAGCCGAACGTACGCTTGGGTAAATTGCGCCAGGATCAGTTCGCCTACGAAGAATTCACCGTGATCGACACCGTGATCATGGGTCACGAAGAGCTGTGGAAGGTCAAGGCCGAGCGCGACCGCATCTATTCGCTGCCGGAAATGAGCGAAGAAGACGGTATGGCCGTGGCCGAACTGGAAACCGAATTCGCCGAAATGGACGGCTACACCGCCGAATCCCGCGCCGGTGAGCTGCTGCTGGGCCTGGGTATTCCACTGGAACAGCATTTCGGTCCGATGTCGGAAGTGGCTCCGGGCTGGAAACTGCGGGTGTTGCTGGCTCAGGCACTGTTCTCCGATCCGGAAGTGCTGTTGCTCGACGAACCGACCAACCACCTGGACATCAACACCATTCGCTGGCTGGAATCCATTCTCACGGTGCGTAACAGCACCATGATCATCATTTCCCACGACCGTCACTTCCTCAACAGCGTCTGCACCCACATGGCCGACCTGGACTACGGTGAGCTGCGCCTGTTCCCGGGCAACTACGACGAGTACATGACCGCCGCGACCCAGTCCCGCGAGCAACTGCTTTCGGACAACGCCAAGAAGAAAGCCCAGATTGCCGAACTGCAAACGTTCGTCAGCCGCTTCTCGGCCAACGCCTCGAAAGCCAAGCAGGCCACTTCCCGCGCCAAGCAGATTGACAAGATCCAGCTGGCCGAAGTCAAGCCATCGAGCCGCGTGAGCCCGTTCATCCGCTTCGAACAGACCAAGAAACTGCACCGCCAGGCCGTGACCATCGAGCAGATGTCCAAGGGCTTCGACGGCAAGACCCTGTTCAAGAACTTCAGCTTCACCGTCGAAGCCGGCGAGCGCGTGGCGATCATCGGCCCGAACGGTATCGGCAAGACCACCCTGCTGCGCACCCTGATGGGCGAGCTGACCCCGGACGCCGGCTCCGTGAAGTGGACCGAAAGCGCGGAGCTGGGCTACTACGCTCAGGACCACGCCCATGACTTCGAAGACGACGTCAGCCTGTTCGACTGGATGGGCCAGTGGACTCAGGGCGAGCAGATCATTCGCGGCACACTGGGTCGCATGCTGTTCTCCAACGACGAGATCCTCAAGTCGGTCAAGGTCATCTCCGGTGGTGAACAAGGGCGCATGCTGTTCGGCAAGCTGATCCTGCAAAAGCCGAACGTACTGGTGATGGACGAACCGACCAACCATCTGGACATAGAATCCATCGAGGCGCTGAACCTGGCGCTGGAAAACTATCCGCGCACGCTGATCTTCGTCAGCCACGACCGTGAGTTCGTATCGTCCCTGGCCACCCGCATCATCGAGCTGAGCCCTAACGGCGTGACCGACTTCAGCGGCACCTACGACGATTACCTGCGCAGCCAGGG
>NZ_JBOIBY010000569.1:0-6359 GCF_050739655.1 Pseudomonas sp.
CATGAGCACCACACCGCCAACATAACCACCAAGGCCCCGCCCCAAACCCCGGGACGGGGCCTTCGGCATTCCCAGACAACCGCAACCAGCACGACGCACTCATCCTCACTGAACGTGGCGGCCAACATTTGCACGTCGCAGACGACCTCATGGTGTAACTGAACGATGAAGTCGTAGCCGGGGGGTGACGCCATGGGGTATTCTCCTCGATTAACCGAAATATCCAGTTTTGCCAGTTTTTCGACTTGAAGTGGCGGGCTCACGCGACACCCGCCAAGCGACCATTATCAAGTTGGTTCAGAAGAAAGAGTGGCCTCTCATGATCATAATACCGATTCCTGAGGCCAACCCTGCATCCTCTGAGGTGTGTAGCTTCCACTCGGCGGACAAGGTCACGCTATGGAGTTGAACTGTTGCCGTCTGTGGCTGTCCGTCATGCATGGCGACCGATCGTCATTACCGTGAACGGCACCCTCGGTCGGCACGCGGTCTGGATCTTGAGTGTTGAGTTGAAGTGGGCAGATGGGAGTCGCTGCGGCCAGTCACTCTCGACCGTCATGCAACGCCATAGACGACAAGGCCCCGGACGCATCGCGTCCGGGGCCTTGTGCGGGGGCTACCCTGGTGAGGCGCCTTACATGCCTTCACGGCGGCGCTGATTAAACGGTGGGGACGGGGTCATAAGACTAGCATCTCGTCTCCCCGCCCCCACCCGTCAAAGCAGGCCCAGCCGGATAAGTAGCCAGATCAGCCAAATCAGCCAGTCCAGCCAATTGCAGTGAATCTTCATAGTGGGTACGCCTCCTATTGGGGGCCGGTCGGTGTTTCCGACCTGGCCTGGCAAATCCACGCTATAGCCGGTCAAGCTGGAAGAACGGTCAGAGATCGGCTCTTTAGCGGACGCGTTATGGCTCGATCGGACGCGGATCGGACGGCATACGGTCTGGGTGTCCGAGCAAAGCGAAGGCCCGCTCCGTGCAAGGACGGAACGGGCCAATAGTGGCGGACCTCACTACATATGGACGCCTTCGTTTACCTGCCACTCAAAAACGAGCTTCTTGTAGAGACCAGGACTGATGCAGTGCAGGCTTTCACAGGCCGGATCCATTACACCAGCAAGCTGCCTCACGTATGAAGGGTTACGTCGGTTCTCCGGGTTTGCGTAGTTCATGATGGAGGGATTATCGCGGTAAGATTCAATAATCCCCGTCAACGCATACATGTACGTCTCGTAGTCACCAGCTGTCCGGATAAGTGCCATACAGTCCGGATGGTATAACCATGAGTTCACAAAATCGAAGAGATGGTCAGCGCAGGCGGGAGTTGGCTCACTCATCGTGTCCCATCCTTGTGCAAAATCGAAAAAATCCTTGATGGCATCCCGAAAGACGAACATGTCTTACCTCCGCGTGAGATAACAGGTGACATAAGCGATAATTATTGTTTTAGGTAAAAATTGCAAGCATAGGCGAGTTGACCGTAAGCGCGAAGGCGCGTAGTATGCTGCGGTTAATGTAGGAAAGGAAGCTTCTGACACAATGCCAAGGCGCCGCGAGTGGCCGGATAATCAGGTCATGCAAGAACTCCAGAATTTAGCAGATCAAACTGTCCTAGGTGATGGTCTTCGTGACGGCACAGCCTTGTTCAGATTGGTTGCAAAAGCATTTGATTTTCATGCCGAGAGCGTGAAGGAAAAATACGACCGAGAAGTCATTCTTAAAGCGGTCTTGAAGAGAGCCGCTGAAGTGGATCCCGACAATATCGTCACAGCAGGGCTCTACCTGATTCGCTTAGCAAAACCAACTGCGGAAGAGATGAAAGCAGCACGCGTCACCACCCAATCCCTAGATAAGAAAAAGGAGGACAGGCAGATAATTGCTGTCTACAAATACATCGGGAAGGTGATGGCGGTACGGAATGCCAGGAAGCACGAAGTTCGCATCCTTGAGGCGTTACAGGGAGTTCTCAATAGCTTTCTCTACAATGAAAAAAATGATCACGAACGTCGTGCGCTTGCTCGGGATATACACCCCCTTAAGCGGGTAAGCCCTCTTGCGGCCATGCCAACTAACATTGCAGAGAACGTCGAGTTTCCTGAGCTTCCATCTGTGGACTCCGGGAATGCTGTACCCGTAAGCGTGCGCCAACAAAAACTGGAGTCAATAAGCCCCGGGGATGCACAGAAAGCTCTTGCGGTGTCTTCCAGACTTCGACAAGACTACTTGGTTGCATATAAAGTAGCTCAATCGCTCCCACGGATGGACATCGTCAACAAGATTCTAAAAATTGCAAACATTAAGCTGAAGAACGATGCCTTGCCGAGTCTCTTGCCTATACGTGGAAGTGCTGGTGCCGGCAAAACCGTAATAGCTGGTCAGGTTTACGACGCTCTTATCGATGCGCGCAACGCGGTAGTCGTTATTCCTTGCGGGCTGCTTCGGGAGTCGTCAAGTAACGTTGATGAACTTGACTTTCAATTTGGTCGACTTCTCTGCGTCGATGTGGGTCTGGTGTCGGTAATTCAATCCATCGTCGAGGATGAATCTCGACCAGTAGTTGTACTGTTTGACACTATTGATCTTCAATTGGGTCCTGGTACGTGGGGGCCAATTGTTGACCTGTTCGAGCGCTTACTCGATGCTGGTGCAAATGTCATCTTTACCTGTAGGCATCGTGAATACGCGGTCTTCTTAGCGCCGGATCATCATCTTGCACCTGTGAAATCGTTCGTCCGAGAACCTTTCGATATTCCAGGTCTGTCTAATGGTGAGATCATCGAGATAACCAAGAGTTACCTCGCCTACAGAGGTATAAATCCGACGGTCGGAGTTGATCGGTTCGCCGAGGCTATAGTCGAACGTGCGGCCAGGCGGGAACAGCTTCAAGAGGTTATCAGTAATCCTCTGCTGCTCACGATGGTCTGCGATACGTTTGCAGATGAAGGGGTTGTACCTCCCGATCTAACCCGTACGCGATTATGGATAGCTTACTATGAGAAGAAAATTTTCGGTACTCGTAAACATCTAGCCAACACGTCCGTGGCGCGACGTAAATTGAACCAGTGGATGGATATTGCCAGAAAAATATGGGAGCTATCCGACGAGCACATCGCTTTATCAGTGCCCCTCGTTGATTTGCCGGATGATCTCGACTCACTCGCAGCGTTCGAAGACTTGTGCAGTGAGGGTGTGCTGATCCTTGACAAATCTATCGGGTCGCGCGTTGCATTTAACCACCAGGAGATGGCCGAATTCAGTATGGGCGTATACTTGCGTGATCGCGCCCAACCTGAACTTACCCAGCTACTTGTCTCTCTAAAACGAGAACCCGCTGTTCGTTGGGATAGATGGAGAATCATTCAACATGTGATAGCTATAGCCGACGCTGCCGAGGCGAAGCAGTTATTCGACCAGCTCGATCTCTCTCAAGAGCCAGCTTTCTATGCGGCTGCATATGGGTTGGTAGAAAATTTTCGTCCGGGTCTCGTACGTGGCCTTACGAAGCGCAGAAAATTTCGGCGTATATTGCTTGATGCGCTACTTCTTATGCCAGATGACGGGCTGGCTGAAGCGCTTGACATTCTAGCACGAGTCGTTTGCGCAAGAGATCATAAGAGCGCTCACAATGCAACTATCAAAGCAGGAACTCTCATTATACGAGATCCAGACAAGCATCATACCGAGCTGGTTAAGCTCCTCCAGGCCGTCTATAAACAGCAGTTTAGTGGAATGCCCGCCCTCGAAGCCGATCAGCTTCTAGGAAACTTGCTTAGGCATGTGATCGACCGACAGGTTAACCTTAGCGCCTCTGTCCTTGCAGCGACGCGTCGTTTGGTTCCGCGTGCGACACCCATGGGTGTACGATTCATCATTCGGGTGCATATGGTGTCAGGTGTCCCATTATCGGAGCGGCGCCAGCTGTTACGTAATGTGCTTTCACATAAGGCGGCCAACAATATCGGGCAAGAGGCCCTAGCTCTGATCTCATCGGTTACCGAGTGGACAGTGCGGCCGCAGACTGATGGAGTTGACAAGAACGACCTTGCTGAGTGCGATCCGTTGGTTTTCCTTAATGATGGTGGTAGCAATAGCAATAGACTGCGTGCTCATGCAGTTGCTAGGGCAGCGAACGAGCAAGATGAGCTGCGGAAAACCCTCGTTACCTCATTTATGGAGAACGATGATCCCAATATCGTTGAGCGACTGCTTATATGTCTACAGCAAGCAGTCAAGGAAGGTGGTAGTCGTTGGGTTGCGATTCTAATTCAGGACCAGGACGTGCCGAGCACGTCCGCTGGGCTCGGACGTGTCAGTGGGCTCTTGAAGACCCTGACAGTGGCTGATAGTGAACTGCGATATAAGTTGGCAGGCTGGTTCTCGTTGCACGTATCGGCGGAGTCATCTTGGACAGTAGATGCTTATTTAAAACTTGTTTATGATAACCCCGAAAGACTTGAGCTTGCCATCTCGTATCTGTTGGCACTCACTCGCCAAGAGCAGGAGAGGGCGTTGGGAAATCTAGCCAACGGGCCTGATCCGGTTCGGTGGCAGACAGTGGAAGCGATTTTAACTCGCCTGGCCGCTCCTCCAGATGAGGCCAATGACGCGATGAACTTTTTACGAGCGCGCCTGGCGGGTCGGGCGGTAAGTGTAAACGAGAAAGCTCGTACAGTTCTTCTTGATCTTGCAGGCGATCCATCACGCAAAGTTTCATTGCAAGCGTTCAAGTATTTGAGGCAAGCCGCCGAAGCCCGTCAAGGTTGGCTTCTTCCGAAGCTGCTGGCACGCTTCAGCGGTCAGTCGCATACCCACGCCCGGCTGGGTGCCTTAAAGGTCCTCGCCCGATTGACTCGGGATCGTCCTAATGAGGCAGGTGAGACAATCGCCACTTGGTTAATTGTCGCTGGCACGCGCCGTGCGACAACTGGTCTTGAGGGAGCTGAAGAAATTGCGACATTGCTAGCGATAAGCCACTCGTACCTTAGGGATGGTGTGGGTAGGGAGCCGGCTGTGCTCACTACCATTGAGCGTCTCGTTGACGATGTACTTGATGCCATACCGAATGATCCGTTGGTCGGTCGAGAATTTATGGCGCTGATCAAGACGACATTTATGCATCCAAACGAACAGCTCAAGAGACGCGCTTCAGCATGGTGCTTGGACGCCTTGGATCGGCTTGAGCTGCCGGAGTCTAGCGATGGGGTCTCGTTCGCTGAAGAAACTCTAGGTCGACTTATCAAGGAGGGTTACTTAGATCTCGGCAATCTTGTGACGAGGGCTCAAAACTGGCCGACCAATATTCTTCTTGTCGTTGTTAAGCTGATATTGCGCTACGATCGTCGTGAAACTAAGTCTCCGTTCCTGACTGAGATACTAGAGTGGCCGATCAGCGACGAGGTACGCAAGTTCATCTGGGACCATCGGCTGAATCCGCAGTAGTAAGCAGAGAGAGCCGACCGGCACGCAAGCTGGTTTTTATCTTTCGAAGGTTCTGGGGGTCGTACCAGCTAGTTGCGTCGCACAATAACTCTTTTTTGCGACGTTTATTACTTGGGGGAGCTACAAACTAGTCTGAGGTTACTTCGGTCGCCCTATTCACTGGCTCCGATAATAACGCGTACATAATTCCGACTCTTCGTAAGCAGTCTGGGTGGTAATGTTTCGATGAACCGAGCGTGACGCGCTTCAACATCGACACTCCGAACGTGAATTGGCAAGATAGCACCCTCAGTCTTCGTGTTTTCAAGTGCGATCTCGAAAGGTAACCCTTTAACCTTCGAGGTAATGGGGCAAACAATGGCTAATCCAGTGCGTTTCGTGTATTGCCGGTTGGACAGTACGAGGTTTGGCCGACGGCCAGACTGCTCATGGCCAGTGCGTGGATCGAGATTGAGCCAAATAATATCTCCGCTGTCGGGCAGATAGACGGAGCTAGTCATCCACTTTCTCGTGGCCCTGATCGGCTCCCCAGTTATACTCACCCCCCACTTTATCCGGAGTGACCCCAAGTAAGAGTTCGGCAAGGCTAGGCAGGCGATTAGTATCATCCTTGACCGGAGTAAGCACGATCGATGCTCCGGAAAGATTAATGGCAACTGACTGGCCAGGTCGAAGCTTTACCTCGTCTAAGTTTCTTCGGTAAGCGTATACCCGTACCATTCCCCCATTTTTGAATATGTTGAACGACTTGCATATGTATATCTCCTTGTGTATACAAGTTTATACATTCTGATGCTTGGTGTCATAGGGTGAACGCACCACCGGGAATGATACCCTATCGCTCGCCCGGTTAGCAAACAGAAGGAGTCATCGTCAGTGCAGGGTGCGGAAATCGTTGCCGAGGAACGAGAAGTCATCTCT
>NZ_JBOIBY010000570.1:0-10925 GCF_050739655.1 Pseudomonas sp.
GGGTGCGCGAGTTCGGCCCGCTGATCATTTCCATCGACACCAAAGGCAATAACCTGTTCGAACAGAACAAGGTGCGCTTCAACGAGCGCAAGGGGTCGATCATCGAGAAGATCAACGCCCAGGTACGCTTCATTAAATGATCCGGTGGGGTGGCAGCTTTCCCGCATAAACCTGCCCCCCTATCGCGACACCCTGCGATGCCAACGCCCACGCAGCGCTGGCATCGCATCGCCGCCCGGCCACCGGACAGCCCCCTTTTCCAACACAGCCCCAGGTGTACTCGTTGAGTGCCCTGCGCCTCGTGGCCAACACCCGCAACACCTGGGCTGCAACCCCTCTACCATAAAGTCAGACACCATCATGCATAATGCCAGTCACCACGAATTGCGAAACGCTTTTCATGCCTTGCTTGCCGGCTCCTCTTGCCATCATACAGCCTCGGTCTTCGATCCGTTGTCGGCACGCATGGCCGCCGACTTGGGTTTCGAGGTTGGCATCCTCGGCGGCTCGGTCGCCTCACTGCAAGTATTAGGTGCCCCAGATATCACGCTGATCACCCTCAGCGAGTTCGCTGAACAGGCCACGCGCATCGGCCGGGTGGCACGCCTGCCTGTAATTGCCGATGCTGATCACGGTTATGGCAACGCTCTGAACACCATGCGTACTGTGGTCGAACTGGAGCGCGCAGGGGTCGCTGCACTGACCCTTGAGGATACCGCGCTGCCTGCCCGGTACAACTGCAATCCCTCTGATCTAATCAGCATTGAGGAAGGAATGGGCAAGCTGCGCGCCGCCCTGCGCGCGCGGCAGGATCCGTCGCTGGCGATCATCGCCCGCACTCATGCTGGGGTGCAGCCGCTGGCCGATGTAGTCGCGCGCGTGCGTGCCTATGAAGACGCGGGAGCCGATGCCATTTGTCTAGTAGGTGTGAAGGACGGTGAGCTTCTGCATGCCATTGCAGAAAACGTTTGCGTACCGCTGATGCTGGTGACCTATGAAAATCCGGCTCTATCCGACGATCATTTGTTGGCAGAGTTGGGTGTACGCATTGTGGTCGACGGCCACGCGCCGTATTTTGCTGCGATCAAGGCAACCTATGACCGCCTGCGCAAGCAGCGGGGTTTGGGCGTGAAGGAGCATCTTGACGCGACACGTCTGGCGGCACACTACGCAGGCGCCGAGACCTATGTAGACTGGGCTCGCGACTATATGAACGTGTCGGAATAACGAAGAAAAGCAATCTGGCCGTCGACCTATGTAGTCAACGGCCAGGATCTGACGGGTCAGCCGCGTTTAGCGACCTTACCCTCATCCTCGGAACAATGTTGAGAATGATGAGTGTTGACCGGCATTGGCACTACACTCGGCGGCGATTCATCACCCGCCAGCACCCTCTGCAACTTCTTGTGATCCAGCGCCCCTACCCATTTGACAATCACTAGGGTACCGACACCGTTGCCAATAGTGTTGGTCAGTGCCTTGGCACCGGACATGAACCGATCTACGCCCAACAGCAGAACCATACCCGAAACCGGAATAGTGCCTAATGACGCCAGAGTAGCGACGAGGATAATGAAGCCCGAACCGCTGACACCCGCCGAGCCTTTGGAGGTAAACATCAGTACTGCCAGCACAATCAATTGATCGGCCAGGGTCAGCGGAGTATTAGTGGCTTGAGCGATGAAGATCGCGGCGATCGTATAATAAATGGCTTGACCGTCTGGGTTGAAGCTCAGCCACGGTTTGACTATGTAAACGCTGCCGGTGCGGGAGTTGCCTCGACGCTTGAGGTCATGCATGGCCGCAAGGCTGGTAACCACAGCGTCCAAAATTCCTTCGGGGATCTCGCGCCCTTCATTGTCCAGCAAGGCCGGGGTGGTCATCAGGTGTCCGACATTGCGCACCAGCATCAATGAGCGTCCCGCCAATGTCAGGGACTATCCATCAGCTCGAGACCATTGGCGATCAGGGTTGAGATGGCGAATCACCGATTGTCCATGTTTTTGCAGGGTTTCGCAGAGGTCGCCCTTCATCAGCCCCAACCAGTTGCGATACACGACGACCTTGTCAGCGGCATCGACTTGCAGCCACCGAGTCTTCGCAATCCATGATGGTGGTCAACGCGGACTCCAGCACGATGTCTTTGATCTGCGCGGGGGCGGTGCGCCCGATAGCGCTGGCCCCATCCGCAGACTGAGATGTCGAGGATTTAGCCCATAGACCCCGCCGTTCCCCAAACCGTCTCAAACAGTCAACCAGCGGTTACGCGCTGCTCAGATTGATGACGCGATAACCGTGATGAAGGGCATGGAGAAGCTGCGCAACACCGCTTAAACGTAATGATTGAGGTCGGTAGATCAACATGTGAAAAATACCCGCGTTGTCACCGAATCGTTGCAGTAAATGCCAGTAAATCTACGCGAAGGAGCCATTCGCTCATCGATCTCACCCGAACAAGCTTGTAAATTTGATCAAGATGGGCGCTAAACACCCCAGTGTTTAGCGCCATTTATCTTACGGTTGAGACGTTTTTTTATCACTGAACTGCGAGCGGCTTGTCCCAACTATTGACGGGGCACTGACCGCTTTTGATTGCACCGCTTCAGACTCGTCTTCTTCTCCCTCTTCAACCTCACCATTCAGGGCCTTGTGCATTTTCACGGTGTCCAGCGCACCGACCCATTTGGCGATCGCCATGGTGCCAACGCCATTGCCGATGGTGTTGGTGATCGCACGTGCTTCCGACATGAACCGGTCGACACCCAGCAACAACACCATGCCCGCCACCGGAATCGTGCCGAGGGACGAGAGCGTGGCCGCCAGGATGATGAAGCCTGAGCCGGTGACGCCCGCCGAACCCTTGGAGGTGAACATCAACACCGCCAGCACGATCAACTGATCGGTCAGGGTCAGTGGCGTGTTGGTGGCCTGGGCGATGAAGATCGCGGCGATGGTGTAGTAAATCGCCTGGCCGTCCGGGTTAAAGGTCAAGCCCGAGGGAATGATCATGCCAGCTACTGGCTTGGACACGCCGGCCTTTTCCATCTTGGCGATCATCTGCGGCAACACCGATTCCGAAGAACTGGTGCCGAGCACGGTGAACAGTTCTTCCTTGATGAACTTGAGGAACTTCCACAGGCTGAAACCGCTGTAGCGGCAGATCGACCCCAGGACAAAGATCACGAACACGGCGCAGGTCAGGTAGACGCAGGCCATCAGTTTGCCCAGGGAGAACAGCGAGCCGAAGCCGTACTTGCCGATGGTGAAGGCGATAGCACCGAAGGCACCGATCGGAGCCAAGCGCATGACCATGTTGACGATGCGGAACATGCCCTGCATCAAGCTATCGAGCGTATCGACGAACAATTTTCCACGTGGCCCGGCATGGGCCAGGGCGACACCGAGCAGGATCGAAAACAGCAGGATTTGCAGCACGTTGCCCTTGGCAAAGGCGTCAACTAGGGTGTCAGGGATGATGTTCATGATGAAGTCCATGAACGAGGCGTGCTTCACTGCGGTGGTATAGGTGGCAAGGCTTGAAGTGTCGAGGGTGGCGACGTCAATGTTCATGCCGGCGCCGGGCTTGAAGACATCGACCACCACCAGGCCGACCACCAAAGCCAGGGTGGAAACCACCTCGAAATAAATCAAGGCGCGAAACCCGACGCGCCCCAGCTCCTTCATGTTCTCCATCTTGGCGATGCCGGTGACGACGGTCAGAAAGATCACCGGGGCGAGGAGCATCTTGATCAGTTTGATGAACGCGTCGCCCAAGGGCTTGAGCGCGGCTCCAGTTTCGGGAACCAAGACCCCGACGATGACGCCGAGAATCACGGCGATGAGCACTTGTACGTAGAGTTTGCCAAATATTCTTTTCATGACAGGGCCCTGATTTTTATTGTTGTCAGGAAATGCCAAAGAGCCGGACCCGGTGATCCGCCCCTCGGCGTTGTACCGCACCACTACTCTTCTTTATCGGTGGACAATATCAGCGGTTGAACAAGGCGATGATGGCCTCGGTGATCTGCCGGGTAGTGGCGGTACCGCCCAGATCCGGGGTATGCAAACCGCTTTCAGTCACGGCTTCGATGGCCGACATCAACTGCATGGCCGCGGCGGACTCGCCGAGGTGCTCAAGCATCATCGCCGCCGTCCAGAAGGTCGCGATCGGGTTGGCGATACCTTTGCCGGTGATGTCGAAGGCCGAACCGTGGATCGGTTCGAACATCGAAGGGAATTTGCGCGACGGGTTGAGGTTGGCGGTCGGCGCGATGCCCAGGCTGCCGGACAAAGCCGCGGCCAAGTCGGAAAGGATATCGGCGTGCAGGTTGGTGGCGACGATCACGTCCAGTGTCGACGGCTTGAGCACCATGCGTGTGGTCACGGCGTCGACCAGTTCCTTGTCGATCTTCACGTCTGGGAAGTCCTTGGCGACCTCAAAGAAAATCTCGTCCCACAACACCATGCCATGACGCTGGGCGTTGGACTTGGTGACCATGGTCAGGTGCTTGCGCGGACGGCTCTGCGCCAGTTGGAAAGCGAAGCGATGGATGCGTTCCACCCCGGCACGGGTGAACACCGAGACCTCGGTGGCGACTTCTTCCGGTAGGCCCCGATGCACGCGGCCACCGTTGCCGGAGTATTCGCCCTCGGAGTTTTCCCGCACCACCACCCAGTCGATCTGGTCACCATTGTGCAGCGGGCTTTTCACTCCAGGTAAGAGGCGAGCCGGACGCACATTGGCGTACTGGTCGAAGCCTTGGCAGATCGGCAGGCGCAAGCCCCAGAGAGAGATGTGATCGGGCACATTAAGCGCACCGACGGCGCCAAAGAAGATGGCATCGAAGGTTTTCAGTTCTTCAAGGCCGCCTTCGGGGATGTAGTAACCGTTTTTCAGGTAGTTGTCCGAGTTCCAGTCGAAGTGTTTGAAATCCAGTTCGAAGCCGGATTTTTTCGACAGGGCTTGCAGCACCTCGACACCGGCAGCGATCACTTCAACGCCAATGCCATCACCTGGAACCGCAGCAATTTTGTATGCACGCATCGTGAAAACTCCACTCTAGTCACATTGTTGTTGTCCCCATCGGGCTAGGCTGCCCAAATAGGGTGTGATTGGAGTATATGTAGTGAATTAAGAGGAGTAAGCTACTCAGAATCACTACATAGATAACTATGAGTCACGAATGAGCCAAACACTGGATTTGTCGTTCTTCTACCTTTTAGCCAACCAGGGCAGCTTGGCAGCGACCGCCCGGGAACTGGGCGTGACACCACCGGCAGTTAGCAAACGCCTGACTGCGCTGGAAGCACGACTGGGCATCCGCCTGGTCAACCGCACCACGCGCTCAATGAGTCTGACTTCAGAAGGAGAGCTGTATTTCTCTCATGCCGCCCGTATCCTGACGCAGATTAATGAGGTCGAGCAACTGATTAGCAGCAGCCGGGCAACCCCCAAAGGCTTGATTCGGGTCAATGCCTCGCTGGGGTTCGGCCGCCGGCACATCGGCCCTGCGCTAGCTGCCTTCTACTCCCAATACCCGGAGGTGGAAATCCAGCTGGAAATCAGCGATCACCCTTTGGACTTGGCGACACACGGCTTTGATCTGGGAATTCGTTTCGGCACCTTGCCGGATGCAACGCTTCATGCCCGCAAAATCGCGTCTAATCGCCGGCTGTTATGTGCTTCTCCGCTGTACCTTGAAAAGCATGGTGTGCCTCAACGTTTGTCGGATCTGCAGCAACACAATTGCATCTTCCTGAGGCAAAACGAAACGCCCTATGGCGTCTGGAGCTTTAATAGCAGTGGGCGCACAGAAAATATCAAAGTGCGTGGAGCATTGGGTTGCAACGATGGTGAGGTAGCGCTGAACTGGGCATTGGAAGGCTACGGCATATTACTGCGCGCCGAATGGGACATCGCCCGCTACGTGCGTAGTGGTCGTCTGCGCCTGTTGCTTGAAAATGAGACACCGACCCGTGCCGACGTGTATGCGGTGTACCCGCAACAACTGCATTTATCGGCACGGGTGCGCAGCCTGATCGATTTCTTAATCGAGCGCTTCAAACGCATCGATAGTGTTGAGGAAAAATAGGCAAACTTATGTCAAAGGCTCCAGAGGCGGGCAATATCTCGCGCTCTTTCTCTCAATAGCCGAGGTGCTTGCAGACAAGCATCAGCGAGGCTCATGGGACCTGACACCAATGCGAACGCTGCGTCGATCCCGTGCTCATATAATACCTCGTAGCCTTCACCCAACGTTCCAGCAAGGATCACCACGGGTACCCCTTGTTCACGGGCGATGCGAGCAACCCCGACAGGTGTTTTCCCCCGCAGCGTTTGTACATCGCAACGCCCCTCACCGGTGATTACCAGATCTGCACCTTCGATTTTTTCGGCAAGGCCGACCAATTCAGCTACCACTTCGACACCTGGTCGAAAACCTGCTCCAAGAAACGCTTTCGCGGCAAAACCCATGCCTCCGGCGGCACCGACACCCGGAACATTTCGGACATCTTGCTCGAGGACAGAGGCGCTGCAGTCCGCAAAGCGCGCCAAAGCGTTATCCAACATTTCGATCTGTTCGACGCTTGCGCCTTTTTGACGACCGAAAGTGTATGAAGCACCGTGCGCACCGCATAACGGGTTGTCGACATCGGCCGCGACTTCAAAGTAAATGGATTGCAATCGCGGGTCCATGCCACCCAAATCGATAGTGTCCAGGTCACGAAGCGCTAGACCACCCGGTTTCAATTCACGGGCGCTAGCATCATAAAAGCGTACTCCCAAAGCATTGAGCATTCCGGTGCCCCCATCATTGGTTGCACTACCGCCGATGGTCAGAATGATTTTTTCAGCCCCGGCATCCAAAGCCTGAAGTATTAGTTGTCCAGTTCCGTAGGATGAGCTGAGACAGGCATCTCGACGCTCTAACGGAATTAGCTGTAAACCGCTCGCTTCGGCCATCTCAATGATTGCCGTATGCGATTGAGCTAACCACCCCCAGCGAGCGGTAACTTCATCTCCTAAAGGCCCATCGACAATGGCTTGTCGCCGCTCCCCGCTCATTACCGCCAATATTGCATTCACTGTACCCTCACCACCGTCAGCCATCGGGCATTGAACAAGCTCGGCGTTGGGCAGCACCTCGGCCAGCCCTTGCGCAATTGCTTGAGCAACTCCCTCGGCACCTAGGCTGTCCTTGAATGAATCAGGAGCAATGACGATTTTCATATGCGCTCTCCGGCGATAAGTGATGTCTGATGCTGACATCAGCTGATGGCTTAGGCTCCAGCCTGAGGCACAACTGTGTTCGCAGGTTTTTGTTCACTCGCATAAGCAAGTGACAAAATGGGGCAGCAATTGAATCCCAAAATATAGCTCGATTACATCTTCCAGCTTATTGAGGTCCATGCCAGTGATTTCAGCTATACGATCCATACGATAACGAAGACTGTTACGGTGTACGCCAAGTGCTTCCGTACAACTTTGAATTTGACCGCTATGTTCACACCAGCTTCGTAGAGTCTGTATTAACTGACCATTATTGTCTTTGCTCTGCACTTTATCGATGATGGCCAGCAGTTCCCCAACAGCATCGTCTTCACGATGAGTCCATAACATTGTTGACAGCCGATAACGCGTCAATAGCAAGTACTTCTCGCCTTGCTTGACTGCTCGTCCATAGCCTGCAAGCGCAGTCACGCGCCTGCAAACGTTACGTAACTGCTCAATGCCTTGCGCGGGGACACCCACAGCCATCCGTAGGATCGGCCAACCTTGTTTCTCAATTTTTTGAAGAAATTTACTTGGGTCGACCATGCTTTGAGAGGGATAGCACCATAAGAGGGTATGAGTGGAGAGGCACAAACACCAACTGTCCGCGACTCGCGCGAACAGCCATTCACAGACCGCCGTCACGTCCAACTCTGAACTCAATTCAATTAAAACTGGTGTGCGTGTGAGGTGAGGTTTGAGACCCAATTGCTCGGCCTCTTCCAGCAGACGTTGTGAATTTCCTGTATTGCTCAACAACAATCCCAACAAGTCGTCAGTGCGCTGTTCACGCCATTGACGCTCCCCTTCGCGATGCCGCTGCGATACGAGCATCTCAGCTGTCATGCGAAGTAACTCCGCATAAGTTCGCAACGCTTGCGGATCACCGGAGAGTCCTAACACGCCAATCAACCGCTCATCATGCATGAGTGGCACATTAATACCCGGCTGAACGCCTTTGAGTGAGAGAGCGGAATGCTCATCGATTTCGACTACCCGCTGATTGGCCAGAACCAATTGGGCGCCTTCATGACGAGTATTAATCCGTTCGGTCTCTCCACTGCCCAAGATCAACCCCTGACTGTCCATGACGTTCACGTTGCATGGGAGGATGGCTAAAGCTCGATCAACAATTTTTTGCGCAAGCTCGTGATCCAGTTCAAACATATTTTTATCCTTGGAAGACTTCTAGCTGGAGAGACAACTCCTCAATATCATGAGGATCTTCTACCATCAATTGCAAACAAACTTCCAGCCATTGCCTACAAATTCTCGAATCAACCATCGGGCTGCACACTGCTTATGGCTCGACCTAAAGGAATCGATTGATACGTGGTATTCCGGGATCAATTATCCACATCGAAACCGACATCCAACGAAAGCCACTTCTGTAACAAGTGATGAGTAATGTCACACGTATTTACCGAAAAAGGACCTCAAATCTTAAACTCATTTACAAGGACGTTGAGGCTTACCGCTAATCGTGAAAGCTCATGGCTTGCAGCGCTAGTTTGATTTCCGCCCGCAGATGTCTGTATCGCCAAATCACGAATTGCTATGAGATTCTGATCGACTTCCCTTGAAGCCTGGGCCTGTTCCTCTGCAGCACTAGCGATCACCAGATTGCGCTCTGATATGTTTGATATAGCTGAGGTTATATCCCGAAGTGCCTTGCCTGCAGCGCTGGCGATATTGATCGTGTGTTTAGCGCGATCGTTACTACCACGCATGAGGGTCATCGCTTCGTGGGTGCTGTGCATAATTGATGTAACTATGACGCCGATCTCACCAGTCGATTCCTGAGTACGTTGCGCCAACGCTCGTACTTCATCCGCAACTACTGCAAAACCTCTTCCTGCTTCGCCAGCTCTTGCGGCCTCAATGGCAGCATTTAGCGCAAGCAGATTGGTCTGCGCAGCGATAGCATGAATGACATTTAAAACTTTGCTGATTTCGGCGACTTCAATCGATAACCTTTCCACCGCATCCATGGAATGGGTGACCTCGTCAGCCAATTCATTGATTGACGCAATAGTGTTACCAACCTGTTTGTTTCCGTCTCGCGCGAGCTCGTCCGAAATACTTGAAGCAGCCGATGTTCCAGTTGCGTTGCGAGCAACCTCATCTACCACGATTGCCATCTCGTTTACGGCCGTGGCGGCTTGTTCTATTTCTAAAGTTTGCTGCTTTAAACCGCGATTCGCTTCTTCCGTGACAAGACTTAACTCCTCGGCGGCTGAGGCTAGTTGGTTCGATGAGTCAGCAATGAGCATCACAGTAGAACGTAAATTATCCTGCATGATATTCAACGAATTCAGTAGTACTGCTGGTTCATCTGAGCCGGTAGCATCGACTTTTTTGGTCAAGTCACCTTTGGCTACTACAGAGGCGAACATTGAAGCTATAGCTAATGGATAGACAATGCTTCGCGTAAGCATAATAGCCAAAAAAAACGTAAGTATAGCCGCTAGGATGACAAATCCAGCTACACCGACAATTGCCCTGTCATAATTTTCTTGAGCTTGGTGCGCTAATTCGGCAGCACTTTCTCGGTTGTATTTTAAAAGCTTTTCAAGTTCTGCCGCCAATCCATCTGAATATTGCTTGTACCCTCCACCAAGAAGTACCCGCATATCGTCGATCGCGCCAGCTCTAGAGAGTTCAAGAAGCTTGGTATTTTGGTCAATAAACCCAACTACATACCGCGAAAACTGCTCATATTTCGCTCGCTCGTTTTCATTAGTAATAAGGCTGGCATATTTTTCTTGCGCATCCTTAAGCTGAACATGTAAATCGGATAGCCGTGCATGAGTTGCTTTCAGAGACGGGCCATCTCGATGGACAAAAAGACGGTAAGCGGTAATCCGGATGCGTAATAGCCGGTCATTAATGACCCCAAGCGCTTCATAGCTTGGCATCATCCTTTGAGTTGCATCTACAGCTGCACCGCGAATCATGGTCATTTTGTCCATAGCAAAAAGACCAAGAGCAACTACTAAAAGCGCAATAATGGCGAAACAAATCGCGGATCGAGGCGCGATTTTCAGTTTACGCATGAACATCGAGTTATCCTTAGAGATGGCTGCTGGCTAAGTAAAGTTCGAATATCGTAGTTATGGGCGCTCTTCTGATAGAAGGGGCGCACTCAGAGCGGTGATAGATGTGTAGACCCTACGTAGTGATTTTGATAACTGCTGGCCGTGCCCTACACAAACTTCCACATATTGAATTCGTGCACACACTGGGTCAGTAGTTTGTGAATTTCGATAATCGTAATGATCAGTTGGTCATCGACTGTGCAGGAGTTGCTTGCGCTGTCACCCAAACAAGGGACGCTGTGTTTTAACGGTGATTAGTTCCCTGGTGAGCATCAAGAAAAATACGAAATAATTGAAAACTCAATAGAAAATCCCTCGAAACCCGAGTCAATGTAAAATGATTCGACTTGGACTTCGAGGGATATGCCATACGGTTCTATTGATATCTGAACGGGTCGTGGCCGCCCAGATTAATCATTTAATGAAACGTACCTGGGCGTTGATCTTCTCGATGATCGACCCCTTGCGCTCGTTGAAGCGCACCTTGTTCTGTTCGAACAGGTTATTGCCTTTGGTGTCGATGGAAATGATCAGCGGGCCGAACTCGCGCACCC
>NZ_JBOIBY010000571.1:0-2452 GCF_050739655.1 Pseudomonas sp.
CCCACGGGCGGGGCAATTCCGGCCGAATATCCAGTTGCGCATGGTATTGCATAACCGGATCAGGCGGTTCGGTGCTTAACGCCACCACTGTGCACAAGAAAGGGCGGCTCCTAGGAGCTGTTGACAAAGTTGATTCCCAAGCGGCGCGAACGCTGATTCAACGCTGTCTTTTGGGAGACGGCAATGGTTCGCGGGTTGAT
This sequence comes from Pseudomonas sp., assembly GCF_050739655.1. GTDB lineage: Bacteria > Pseudomonadota > Gammaproteobacteria > Pseudomonadales > Pseudomonadaceae > Aquipseudomonas. The sequence continues at coordinate 201 of NZ_JBOIBY010000571.1, forward strand.
GACGGACAGGGAATGGAAGTTTTTCGAACCCTTCGTGGTTGCAACGGGCGGCAAGCGCGGGCGACCTCCGGTCGATCACCGGCTGGTGCTCGACGGGGTGTTCTGGATCGCTCGGACGGGCGCGCAATGGCGCGACTTGCATGAGCATTTCGGCAAATGGTCTTCCGTTTACCGGCAGTTCCGGCGCTGGACGCTCTCAGGCGTTTGGGAACTGATGCTGGAGGCGCTCAATGACGGCGGCGGCGGATTGAACAGCGTACAGATGATCGATTCCACCATCATCCGGGCGCACCATCAGGCGGCCGGCGCTAAAGGGGGACTCAAAATCAGGGTTTTGGGCGCTCAAAGGGTGGCTTTACGACAAAAGTTCATCTCAGAACCAATGGTGAAGGGCTCCCGGTCGCGACGGAAATCACCGGCGGCGAAGTCTCGGACTACAAAGGCTACGACCTCGTGATGGACGCTGAAGGGCCGGAACCCAAAGTGCTGATCGCCGACAAGGGCTACGACGCAGATCGCATTCGCGAAGATATGGAAGAGCGGGGCGGCGTCGCCATTATCCCGATGCGCAGCGGTCGCAAAATCCAAGTCGCAATCGACAGCCACATCTACGCGCTGCGAAACCGCGTCGAGCGCTGCTTCAACAAGCTGAAAAACTCCCGGCGCGTCGCAACGAGGTATGATAAAACCGCAGACAGCTACACAGGCTTCCTGCACATCGCGTCAATCCGTCTATGGATCAATTACTTTGTCAACAGGACCTAGTCCCTATGAACCATTACAACTTCATCGACCGGCGCAAGAACCCGAAAGGCAAGTCGCTCGGCAACCGTCAGCGGTTCCTGAAACGCGCGCGCGCGCAAATTAAAGAGGCGGTGAACAAGAGCTTGCGCGAGCGTTCGCTGAAGGAGCTCGACAAGGGCGAGAAGATCACGATCCCCTCAAGCTCGACGCGCGAGCCACGCTTTCGGTTAAGCCCAGATACGGGCGTCAATCGCCGCGTCCACACCGGCACTAAGGAATTCGGCGCCGGCGACAAGATCAAGAAGCCGCCAAAGGCGAGCGGCAAAGGGCAAGGAAAGGATGCCTCCGATTCCGGCGAGGCGGAGGACTCCTTCCAGTTCACGCTGACGCAGGACGAATTTCTCGACATCTTTTTTGAAGACCTTGAGCTGCCGAACCTCGTCAAGCGCTCGCTGAAGGAGATAAAGTCGAAAGCCTACAAGCGCGCCGGGCTGACCGTCGCCGGCTCGCCGACCAATCTCAATTTGATCCGCACCATGCGGAACGCGCATGGCCGGCGCCTCGCGCTGCACCGCCCCTCGACGCGCGAGATGAACGAATTGAAAGAGCGCCTTTTCGCTCTGGAGCGCGTCGCGGACCCTTCGGAGAGCGAAGTCGAGGAGAAGAAAGCGCTGATCGCGCGCCTCGAAGAAATGGAGGCGCGCCGCCGCTGGGCGCCGTTCATCGACCCGCTCGACGTGCGCTACAACGCGCATGAGCCGGTCCCGGTGCAGACGACGACGGCAGTGATGTTCTGCCTGATGGATGTTTCCGGCTCGATGGGCGAGCGCGAGAAAGACCTCGCGAAGCGCTTTTACATGCTGCTCTATCTGTTTTTGAAACGCCGCTATGAGCGTGTCGAAGTCGTCTTCATCCGCCACACCCATCACGCCGAGGAGGTCGACGAGGAGACGTTCTTCTATTCGCGCCAGTCGGGCGGCACGGTCGTCTCGACCGCGCTCGAAAAAATGCTGGAAGTGCAGAGGGACCGCTTTCCCGCCAGCGAGTGGAACATTTATGTGGCGCAGGCCTCCGACGGCTACACCCAGTCGGGCGACGCGAAGCGCTGCGTTGAAATTCTCAACGAAGACGTGATGCCGATCAGTCAGTACTACGCCTATATTGAAATCCTCGACGAGCGCGAACTGGAGGTCTTTTCGGACAAGGACTCAGGCGCCGAACTCTGGCGCGCCTATCGCACCTTCGCGCCGAAATGGAAGACCTTCGCACAAACAAGGATCGCCAAACCGTCGGATATTTTCCCCGTGTTCCGCGAACTCTTCGCAAAGGGCGAGAGGGAGGCGGCGTGAACGAGGTCCACATCTTATTGCTTCTTGTCTCCTCAGCAGCAGCAATAACGGTCGCCAGCTTCGCGATTTTCGCGATCTATCATCAAATTCAAATTTCTACTTATCGCTGGTTTCACGAACATATTGCGCGATCAGTTTTTTGGGCATTCATATTTTTCC
>NZ_JBOIBY010000572.1:0-17455 GCF_050739655.1 Pseudomonas sp.
CCGCCGTGTCCAACGCCATCGCCTACGCCAACGGCATCCAGAGCGACAAGCTGATCGACGCCAAATGGCGAGTCATGGACGCCATCAACATGCCCGACGAATTCGCCTCGCGCCTGCGCCCGGAAAAAGAATGCAGCAACAAGGCGCGGGAACTGCAGGACCGGATCTGGGCGAAGCTCAAGGGTTGATCGTCTGACCTGAAACCGCGGTGCGGCCATCGCTGGCAAGCCAGCTCCCACAGGGGACGTGGTGTTCACAAAATCTGTGATCAACACAAATCACTGTGGAAGCTGGTGCTCACAAAATCTGTGATCAACACAAATCACTGTGGAAGCTGGTGCTCACAAAATCTGTGATCAACACAAATCACTGTGGGAGCTGGCTTGCCAGCGATGAGGCCCGCCCAGACACCCTAAACATTGAGGTATGCAATGAATTCAACCCGCTGGCTACGCAACGTGCGCCCCTACGGCGCTCCTGCCCAAGACCTGCTGATCGAAAACGGCCGCTTCACCCAACGCCGCCCGTCCACGACCACCGAACTGCTCGCCACTGACATCGACGGCCAGAACCAACTGCTCACAGGTGCCTTGGTCGAGAGCCACGTCCACCTGGACAAAACCCTCTGGGGCCAGCCTTGGCGTGCGAACAGCGCCGGGCCGACCCTGAAGGATTACATCGCCAACGAACGCCGCATCCTGCGTGAAGTCACGACACCCATTGCGCATCGAGCCGGTGCGCTGCTGGAAAACTGCATCGCCCGTGGCTCGTTGACCATGCGCTGCCACGTCGACATCGACCCGGAATTCGGCTTGCGCCACGTCGAAGCCATGCAGCAATTGCGCGACAAATACCGCGACCTGATCGACCTGCAACTGGTGGTGTTCCCGCAAACCGGGCTGATCAGCCGCCCCGGCACTGCTGAACTGATGCGCGAAGCCATGGCCCTCGGCGTGGAAAACGTCGGTGGGCTCGACCCATGCGGCATCGACAACGACCCCATCGCGCAACTGGATTTCGTCTTCGAACTGGCCAGCGAATTCGACCGTGGCGTGGACATTCACCTGCACGACAAAGGCGAGCTGGGGTTGTGGCAGATCAAGTTGATCGCCGACTACACCGAACGCTACGGGCTACAAAACCGGGTGATGATCAGCCACGCCTACTGCCTGGGCATGTTGCCGTGGAGCCAGGTCCAACCGGTGGCCGAGCGTCTGGCGTTGCTGGGTATCTCGCTGATGAGCTCGGCCCCTGCTGATTGCGCGGTGCCTCCGTTTCTCGCTTTGCGCGAGGCTGGGGTAAACGTATGCCTGGGCTCCGACGGCATTCGCGATGCCTGGTCGCCCATGGGCAACGGCGACATGCTTGAACGGGCAATGTTGCTGGCGTTTCGCTTCGATTTGAACAAGGACGAAGAGCTGGCAGCGGCCTTTGACGCCGCAACAGTCAATGGCGCCCGGGCACTGGGTTGTGAGGGTTATGGACTGGAACTGGGTCGTCCAGCGGACTTTCTGTTGATGCCAGTGCAGACACTTGGTGAAGCCGTCGTTTCGCGGCCGCTGCGACAGGTTTATCGCGGCGGGCAGTTGATCGCGGCGGGCGGTCGTTTACTGGAAAGCCGTCTGTGAAGCGCATCGGCCTTAGAGCCAGTTGCGTAGTCGGTTTCGACGGGACGCAGCATGTGCTGTGGCGCAACGGCGAAGTGGTCTTCGAAGGCTCGCGCATTGTTTTCGTGGGGCGCGATTATGCAGGGCCGGTGGATCAATGGATCGACTACGGCAACGCGCTCATCGGCCCCGGATTCATCGACTTGGATGCGCTGGGCGATCTGGACTCCACGGTCCTGACCCTGGACAACGGCGACGAGCGCGCCATGGGGCGGATGTGGTCCGCCGAGTATCTGGCGCGCGGTCCTCGGGAGAGCTACAGCCCCGAAGAAGAAGTCTTCAAATACCGCTACGCCTTCACGCAGTTGATCCGCAACGGCATCACCACAGCCATGCCGATCACCTCGATGTACTACCGCGAGTGGGCCGAGACTTACGACGAGTTCTCGGCGGTGGCCGGCATCGCCGCCGAGTTGGGGCTGCGCACTTACCTCGGTCCTTGCTACATGAGCGGCATGAGTTACTGGCAGGCCGACGGCACGCTGGCTCATCAATGGGACGAGGATCGGGGCCTGGCCGGACTCGATGCGGCGCAACGGTTTTTTCAGGATTTCGATGGTGCAAACGGCGGCTTGATTCGCGGCGCGCTGCTGCCGGATCGCATCCAGACGTGTACGCCCGCCCTGTTGCAACGCACCGCCGCGCTGAGCCGGGAACTGAACGCGCCCATGCGTTTGCATTGCTGCCAGGGACTCGGTGAAGTGACCATGGTCGAGCATCTGCGCGGCACGTCGCCACTGGGCTGGTTGCAGCAACTGGACCTGCTCACGCCACGCAGCCTGTTGCCCCACGGCATCTACACCCGTGGAGATGACGATCTGCAACGAGTGGTGGATGGCGGCGCGAGCCTGGTGCATTGCCCGGTGGTGTTCGCCCGGGACGGCGAGGCGCTGAACTCGTTCGGGCGCTACCGGGCCAAGGGCACCAACTTCGCGCTGGGCACGGACACCTGGCCGGCGGATTTGCTCGACAACATGCGTCAGGGTTTGAACATCGCCCGCTTGATGGAGGGCGGCAACGCACTGACCAGGACACTCGATTTTTACAACGCCGCCACGCTTGGCGGTGCCAAAGCGCTGGGCCGCGACGACCTTGGGCGCCTGGCACCGGGCTGCAAGGCCGACATCACCGTGTTCAGCCTGCGCGGCCTGCACCTGGGACCGCTGTTCGATCCCCTGAAAAACCTGGTTCTGGCCGGGCGCGGCGACGACTGCATCGCCAGCTACATCAACGGCCGCTGCGTGATGCAGGACGGTCAAGTCAACGGCATCGACTACGCCACCCTGCAACGTCAGGCCCAACAGCAATTCGAAAAACTGATGCGCAGTCACAGCGACCGGGCCTTTGGCCAACCGGACTGGAAAGGTCTTTTCCAGCCGGCCATTCCGTTCGCCGACGACTACAGCGCACAGGCGCCACTGAGCGCCATTGATCCTCTCCTTTAGAGATTTCTGCCTATGCAAAGCTTCGACTTCAGCACCCTGAGCCCACGGGACAAATACAAGATTCTGATTGGCAGCGTGGTACCGCGACCGATTGCGCTGGTCACCACCGTCGACGGCGAAGGCCGGATCAACGCCGCGCCCTTCAGCTTTTTCAACGCGCTGTCGGCCGATCCACCGATCCTCGCGTTGGGCGTGGAAAACTACGGGGACCAAAGCCCCAAGGACACCACGCGCAATATCCAGCTCAACCAGGAATTCACCGTGAACATCGTCAGCGATGCCCTGGTGGAAGCCATGAACGTCTGCGCCGTACCCTTCGCCCCCGGCTTCGACGAACTGACCGCCGCCGGCCTCACCGCGATCCCCGGCACCACCGTCAAATGCCCACGCATCGGCGAAGCCCCGGTGGCGCTGGAATGCCGACGGATGATGGCGATGTCCATCGGGCAATCGCGGGAAATCATTTTTGGTGAAGTGCTGATGGCCCATGTGCGTGATGAACTGATCGATCCAAAAACCCTGTACATCGATCAACTGGGGCTTGATGCGATTGGCCGCATGGGCGGCCATGGTTATGCGCGTACGCGGGATTATTTCGACTTGCCGACACGCTCACTGCAAGCCTGGACGGATGCACCGGGCGGTGGCGAGCGGTTTTGGCCAGTTACCAAATAGTCAGTCTGGTTGATCGTTCCCACGCTCCGCGTGGGAATGCAGCCTCGGACGCTCCGCGTCCGCTGTGACGCAGAGCGTCACGGGAGGCGTTACCACGCAGAGCGTGGGAACGATCCTCGCGAGCAAGCTAGCTCCTACAGGTGTTGTGGGGTTAGTGGAAATCCCGGCTACGCACGCTGATACCGTCCAGTAGCGGACTCAGGTCGCTCAGCCGCCCGGCAATCAAGTGCCGCACCTCCCCTTCTCGCTCCCAGCGTCCATCGACCTTGAGCAACTGCGACCCCACCAGAACCTGACGCTGGCGCTCGGCCAGGTCGCGCCAGACCACGACGTTAACGTTGCCGAATTCGTCTTCCAGGGTCACGAAGGTTACGCCACTGGCAGTGCCGGGGCGTTGTCGGCCGGTGACCAGGCCGGCGACGCTTACCGGGCGCCCATGATCGACGTCCAGTAGCTCTTTCGAACTGCGACAGCGCCGGGCTTTCAATTCAGTGCGCAACAACGCCAGCGGATGTGGTCCCAGGGTGGTTCCAAGGCTGGTGTAATCGGCACGAAGGTCTTCGCCGACCGTGGGCTTGGGCAGCACGATGGTGCCCTCCTCCTGGCTCGGCAACCCGGCAAACAGACCGAGTTGTTTCTGCACCCCCGCCACTTCCCAGCGTGCCCGGTGACGATCACCGGCCAGCCCGCGCAATGCCCCGGCATCGGCCAGTTGCTCGCGTGCACGGGCATCCAGTTGCGCCCGCTCGCCGAGGTCGGCGATATCGGCAAAGGCGCCTGTGGCGCGTGCCGCCTCGATGCGTCGGGCATCGTCCTCGCGAAAACCCTTGATCATGCGCAGGCCCATGCGAATCGCCGGCTGCGCTCCCGCAATCGGCTCCAGGCTGCAATCCCAGTCGCTGGCCCGCACATCCACCGGGCGAATCTGCAAGTGATGGCGGCGTGCGTCCTGCAGAATCTGGTCCGGGCTGTAGAAGCCCATCGGCCAGCTGTTGATCAGCGCACAGGCGAAGGCCGCCGGTTCGTGGCATTTAAGCCAGCAACTGGCATAGGTCAGCAGGGCAAAACTGGCGGCATGGGACTCGGGAAAGCCGTAACTGCCAAAGCCTTTGATCTGCTCGAAGATCTGCGCGGCGAATTCGGCCGTGTAGCCGTTTTTCTTCATCCCGGCCGCCAAACGCTCCTGATGCGGTTCGAGGCCGCCGTGGCGTTTCCAGGCCGCCATGGAGCGGCGCAGCTGGTCGGCCTCGCCGGGGCTGTAGTCGGCAGCGACGATGGCGATCTGCATCACCTGCTCCTGAAACAGCGGCACGCCGAGGGTGCGTTGCAACACCTCCCGTAGCGCTTCGGAGGGATAGGTCTCAGGCTCTTCCCCGTTTCGGCGTCGCAAGTACGGATGCACCATGCCGCCCTGGATCGGCCCGGGACGAACGATGGCGACCTCGATCACCAGATCGTAGAACTTGCGCGGCTTGAGCCTTGGCAGCATCGACATCTGTGCCCGGGACTCGATCTGGAACACGCCGATGGTGTCGGCCCGGCCAATCATGTCGTAGGTCTGCGAATCTTCGGACGGGATCGTTGCCAGGCTCAAGTCAAGGCCGCGATGACGACGCAGCAAATCCAGGCAACGACGAATCGCACTGAGCATGCCCAAGGCCAGGATATCGACCTTGAGCAGGCCGACCGCATCAAGATCGTCCTTGTCCCATTGAATGATGGTGCGCTCGGCCATGGCGGCGTTTTCCACGGGCACGAGGCAGTCCAATGGCTGCTCCGAAATCACAAAACCGCCGGGGTGCTGGGACAGGTGCCGGGGGAAACCGATCAGTTGCCCGGTCAGGCTTAGCACCCGTCGCAGCACCGGACTGTCGGGGTCGAAACCGCCCTCAAGCAAGCGTGCCACGGGAGGTGTTTCGTCACTCCAGTGACCGCAGCAATCGGCCAGGGCGTTGATCTGGTCAGGCGGCAACCCCAAGGCCTTGGCCACATCGCGCACAGCGCCCGCTGCATGGTAGCTGCTGACCACGGCAGTCAACGCCGCACGCCCGCGCCCATAGCGCTTGAACACGTACTGCAAGACTTCCTCGCGGCGCTCGTGTTCGAAGTCCACGTCAATGTCCGGCGGCTCGTTGCGCTCCTTGGAGAGGAAGCGCTCAAACAGCATGTTCATCCGGTCCGGGTCGATCTCGGTAATGCCCAGGGCGAAACACACCGCCGAGTTGGCCGCCGATCCCCGGCCCTGACAGAGAATTTTCTCGCGCCGGGCGAAAGCGACGATGTCCTGGACGGTCAGGAAATAACTTTCATAACCGAGTTCGGCGATCAACCCCAACTCCTTGTCGATCAGCGCGCGCACCTTTTCGCTCGCGCCTTTCGGCCAGCGCGCGCGGATGCCCTCCTCGGTCAAATGACGCAGCCAGGAGGTGGCGGTCTGCCCTTCAGGCACTAGTTCCCGAGGGTAGTGATATCGCAACTGGCCAAGATCAAAGGTGCAGCGTCGGGCAATGGCCAGGGTTTCGTCGAGCAAGGCTGGTGGATAGAGCTCGCGCAGCACGTCGAGGCTGCGCAGATGTCGTTCGCCGTTGGGATGCAGGCGTAACCCGGCATCGGCCACCGGCAGGTGGTGACGGATCGCGGTCATGGTGTCCTGCAAGGCCCGACGACCGCGCGCGTGCATGTGCACATCGCCGCTGGCCACTGGCGCAATCCCCAGTTCCCTGGCCAGGTTCAACAGATCGTGCAGCCGTCGGGTATCGTCCTGGCCGCGATGCAACTGCACCGCCAGCCACAGCCGCTCGGCGAAGACGTGCTTGAGCCACTGGCCTTGTTCAATGGCATCGACCGCGTCCGGCACCCATAACGCCAACAGCCCCGGCAGCGGTTCGCTGAAGTCTTCGCGCAGCACTTGGTACTGGCCTTTTTGCGTGCGACGTCGGGCGCGGGTGATCAGTCGGCACAGCGCCTGATAGCCCTCAAGGTTCTCCACCAACAACACCAGTTTCGGGCCGTTTTCGATGCGAATTTCGCTGCCGATGATCAGCGGCAGCTCCACCGATTTTGCCGCTTGCCAGGCGCGGACGATGCCCGCCAGGGTGCATTCATCGGTGATTGCCAAGGCCTGATAGCCCTGCTTTTTTGCCCGTTGGATCAACTCAAGCGCACTGGAGGCACCGCGCTGGAAACTGAAGTTCGACAGACAGTGCAGTTCGGCATACCCGACACTCATGCGAACCAGCCCTGCAGCCACAACGGGCCGGCCTCGCCCACCACGCGATAGGCCCAGCCCTGCTGGCCGGTACGGGTTTCGATCAGGTAATAATCACGGCGTACGTCATCACCGTCCCACCAACCGGACTCGATGCGTTCCGGCCCCATTAAAATGCGGGTCGAGCCTTCGTGCACCGTCAACGGCTCGGTCAGCAACCAACCCGGTCGCTGCACGCTCGGAAGTCCCGCGCAGGACTGGTTGTCAACATTGGCCTGCCACGCGCATTCGGGGCGGTGATCGGCCTGAAAGCGCAAGCCGTGCACCGCGTCATCCCCCAGCCGTGCGCGCAAGCGTTCGCGCAATTGCTCCCAAGGCAATGACTGTTGCGGACGGTCGTCGAACAACTCTTGAAACTGGGGAACGAAGGCCGGCAAATCTTCGGCGCGCAAGCGAAAACCGCGTACGGGCGCCTCGACTTGCACCTGCTCCAGCCGTCCCCGGGCCAGTTCGAAAAGCATCGCCGGATCGCGCTCGGCGCTGAGCAGGCCGACCTTGATCTGCGTGTCCGGCAGCCCGGCGTGTTCGAGGTGCAGGTCGAAGCGCTGCACACCACTGTCGCGACCGCACAGGAACGCCGACAGATCTCCGGTCAGCCGTCGCAACGGAAACAGCAAGGCCTGATGGGATTGCACATCGAAGTTCAGCTCGATGCGCACATCGAAGCGGTCCGGTGGCAAATAGAACGCCAGCGCCAGGCGCCGTAAACCGAGCAAGGTGTCCAGATGCCCGAGCACCTGCGCCTCGAAGCGTCGAGCCAGGCTGTGCCGGGGCAATGCCTGCACCTGACTCAAGGTACGCAACCCCATGCGCGACAACGCGGTGGCGACGCTGACCTGCAGCCCGATGCGGTCGACGGGCATTTGCCCCAGGTGATACTGCAAGGCTTGATCGTCGGGTACCACCAGTCCGTCATAAGCGTTGGCCAACATCCGCGCCGCCACCGGGTTGGGCGCGGCGACAATGCGGTGACGAAAGCCCAGTTCGCCGAGTTCACAGCGCAGGCGCGCTTGCAATTGCGGCCAGTCGCCAAACAACCCCAGGCTGGACTCGATCTCGAACACCAGCGCCCGCGGGTAATGCACGCTGACCTGGGCGCTGAAGCGATAGGCCCAGGCCGCCAGAAATTGCTGCCAGTGTTCGATGTCGGCGACGTCGTACTCGGCCGTGGCAAAGCCTTTGCTCAGGGCCTGGGCGGCGCTCATGGACTGGCCGGGACGCAGGCCCAGAGCACGCGCCGGGCCGTTCACCGCTTGCAATACCCGGCGCTGGGCCGGGCCGGTCAGCAGCGCCAGCGGCTCATCGGGGTCGGTGCGTTGACGCAGTACCGCGTCCAGCGCCAATTGCGGGAAAAGAATACAGACCCAGCGCATGGCAACCTCAATGCCCCACGGTGAAGGCTATCGGCGCCGAGCGGGCCAATCCGCCTCGACACTTGAGCACCCGCAATTGCGCAGGCTTGGCATCGATGGCGATGCGCAGCGCCGCCGGCGATGGGTTGATCGCTTCACTGAGCGAGCGATAGGCAAACGCCAGGGTCTGGCCGGTTTCCGCCGCCACCTGCAAGCGGCGCAAAGCGCGGTCATCAGCCTTGTGCGGCCAGCACAATACCGCGCCGCAACTGCCCGAACGCAGGCATTGCTCCGCCGCCCACAGCGCATCGCGCTCGCTGGCCTGGATGATCGACAGCTGTCGCAGATCGACCCCGGCGCCCTGCCAGGCCTGGGGATACGGCACGTACGGCGGCGCCACCAGCACGATGCGCTCGCCCGCCGCCGACAGTCGCGCCAGCGCCGGCCACACCAATTGCAATTCGCCCACGCCCTGCCCGGCCAGGAGGATTTCCGTCAACGCTGCCTCCGGCCAGCCACCGGTGGGCAACGCCGCATCCAGCGCGGCATGCCCGGTGGGTTGCGGGCTGACAGCCGGCGGCGCAGGCCGGCCTTTCCAGACCTGGCCGCCATTGAACAGCGTATCCAACGCAACGACGGCGCCCATCAGCCTTGCCTCACCAGACCGCAGAACACCCCTTCGATGGCCAGGTCCCGGTCAGCTTCAACGATGATCGGCTGATAAGCCGGGTTGCGCGGCAACAGGCGAACCGTGTCGCCAACCCGCTCGAAGCGCTTGATGGTGACTTCCCCATCGAGGCGCGCCACGACGATCTGACCATTGACGGCCTCGGGGCTGCGGTGCACGCCCACCAGATCGCCATCGAGAATGCCGTCTTCGATCATCGAATCACCGCTAACCCGCAGCATGTAGTCCGGTACCCGGGAAAAAATCGAGGGATCGAGCAGCAGACGGCTGTGGACTTCAGCATCGGCACCAATCGGCGCACCCGCCGCCACCCGACCGAGCACCGGGATGTCCAACAGCTCAGGTCGCGGCGGTTGGCCAAGCAGGCGAATGCCCCGAGCCTGATGCGGGTTGACCTCGATAAACCCGGCTTCGGTCAGCGCCAGCACATGCTTGCGCGCCACACTGCGGGAGGCAAAGCCGAACGCCTCGCTGATCTCGGCAAGGCTCGGAGACTGACCGTGCTCGGCGATACGTTCGCGGATAAAGGTCAGGATGGCGGTACGGCGGGGAGTGAGATTGGTCATGGAGTACATTTGTACTCTTTTGCGATTTTTCTTACAAGGGCTTGCGGATGAGGTGTAGGGCTGGCGGAGTCTGCGATCTTTTGATCCTGCTTTTTAAGGGCTAAGGCGCTTCAGTCAGCAGCACCGCGTCAGCTTCATCGCCAGCAGGCTGGCTCCCACATTGGAATGCATTTTCCTGTGGGAGCCAGCCTGCTGGCGATGGGGCATTGCCATGCTGAACAATCAAGGCTGAAATATCTTGGACCTGCTCTTGCACATCATTGCACTTGATCGTTTTGAGCCCTTGGCATGAGCGTAAAAAACACCAAAACAATTAACAGTGTGCCTACGGCACTAAGGATTGCCGTGAGAGAAAGGGTCTGGGAATAACCGACCATACCACCGACGATTCCGCTACCGAGAAAGATGAAGGGATGCACGCCACTGGTAAAAAGCGTATCGACCGCCACCACTTTACCGAGGTCCTTTTCTGGGGACAGTGTCTGCATAGCTGTTGCCCATCCCGTCAACCAGGATGCTTCGACAACACCGACCAGGGTCGCACCCAGTATCACCATCCAGGACGAACTTCCCATGCCAAGAAGTGCCATCGCGCCAGTCAGGAAAAAACCACAGGTCACTGCAAGTCCGATCAGTCGCTCATGCCCGCAAACAAGCACCGTGATGATTGAACCAATGCACGCACCGAATCCCGACGCGGCCAGGCAAACGCCCCACATTTCTTCGCTGAATCGATCGCTGATGGCATAGGGTGCGACAACCAGGAAAATCGGGAAACACAATACGTTCACCACGAGGGTGGCCGCGAAGCCCAGCAAAAGTTTGGAATTGCCAGTAACGATGGCAATGCCATTGACCGCTTCTCGAATCGATAACTCCTTCTCAAACTCATGGGACCCCATATTGGGCAACATCGCCGTGTAAATGGCAGCGCAGAAGAATGTCAGCCCATCGATCAATATGCCCCAGACCGGATCCCAGAAAATGATGAATACACCCAGCGTCGCGGGAAAGAGCACAGCGACCAGGTTGTCGACAAAGTTCATCGCACCATTGCCCGCCACCAGTGCTTGTTTGGGTAACAATTTGACGAGCAGTACCTGAGCACATGGACGGGAAACCCCAATGCCAATGCCAAATATCAGGTAGGTAAAAACCAGGCACCACCAAGGCGTTCCGAAAACGATTAGCGCCACCGCAGCCAGTTGTGCAAAACCCCTCGACATGTCGGTGAAAATCAGTACTAGCTTCGGCGACTTTCGATCCGCTAACAAACCTCCAATCAAGGCCCCAATCACGGTCCCTATCCCGACTGCCGCCATAACAAACCCAAACACCTCTCCACCGTAGCCGGTCCGGATGAGCGCTATCGGCAGTGCGGCCAAACAAATAGCGTCGCCTGCCATCGAGAGACTTTGGCCGATGAGTAACTTGCGAAAAGATGAGACGCTCAGTGCTTCGGTATAAGGTGATAAGCGATCGGCGATAGAGATCATCAGTAATCGTCCTTGAAACCTATGTTTGAGCCTTGGTTGACCGCAAGTTCATATCTTGAAGTCGGTGATGGCACCGACCCGGCAAACCATTAAAGAATAACTGCCGCATGAGCGATGTCTTTGCGCGAGGGAGTTATTAATGTTCGTTGGTTTTTATTTTGCAATCGAATGGAATGAGGAAACGTCCGACACGAGTGTGGGCTTGTTCCTAGTTGAAGGTGGGATGAATCACTAATGATTTTGTATTCCTTCGAGCAACTGCGGCACCGGAAACTGGACGGCTCAATCACCCCAACCCCCGCTCCCCCAAAAACCCCGCAATGTAATCAATAAACGCCAGCACCTTCGCTGTAGCCCGCCGATGGCTGGGATACACCGCCAAAATGTGCGGGCCAAAGCTGTCCGGGTCGATGTCGTAGTCGACCATCAAGCGCACCAGCCGCCCATCGGCAATATACGGCGCGGCACTCCACAGCGGCGTATGCAGCAGCCCCCGCCCGGCCAGGGCATTAGCCAGCAGCAAGTCATAATTGTCGCTGCGCAGGCGTGGCGCCTGGGGTTGCGGCAGGCTCAGGCGTTGGCCGTCGCGCTCAACCCACCAGAACTCGCGGCTGAGCAATGGGTGGCGATACAGCAGCCATTCGTGCTGATCCAGGGTTTGCGGATTTACCGCCAGCCCCTTGCGCGTCAGGTACTGCGGGCTTGCGCATAGCGCAAGGCAATTGCTGCCGACCACCCGGGCGATCAGCCCCGGCAAGTCGTCATGGCCTTCGCGCAGGGCCAGGTCGTAGCCGCTTTCCAGCAGATTGACGAACTCGTCGCACAGGTCCACTTGCAGGTTGATTTGCGGGTATTGCTCAAGAAAACCGCCGCACACCTGATCGAGGAAAGCCTGCCCATAAGCCAGCGGCGCCGTGATTTTCAGGCTGCCGCGCAGGCCATGTTGCAGCTGTTCGATTTCTTCGCCGGCCTCATCGAGGCGTTGCAACACCTGACGCGCGGTTTCCAGGTAGAGACGCCCCGATTCCGTAAGCAGAATCCGCCGAGTGCTGCGCTCGAACAAGCGCGCACCGAGTTCCGCTTCCAGGTGATTGACCGCCTTGGTCAGGGCCGACGGGGTCTTGCCCAGTTGCTCGGCAGCGCGGCTGAAACTGCCCAGTTGCGCCGTGACCACGAACATCTTCAGTGCACCCAACTTGTCCATACTTTTTCCATTCAGGCAAAAACGTTTTTCGTCAGCGAGGCGTTCTGCCGAGCGCGACAAGCCACTAATCTCGCCATCAAAAGCAATAACAAGGAAACAAGCAATGAAAAGATTCATCCCGAATCTATTAATGGCAGCCGTGAGTTTTGCCTCGTTGGAAGCCATGGCGGCGACTGATCTGGTGCTGCTCAACGGCAATATTTTCACCGCAGACCCAGGTCAGCCCAAGGTTCAGGCGCTGGCAGTGCAGGACGGCAAGGTGCTGCAGGTCGGTAGCGATGCGCAGATCAAGGCGTTGATCGAATCTGGCACCAAAGTTATTGACCTGGGCGGCAAGACCCTTATGCCCGGCCTGATCGACACCCATTCCCACGCTATTTTCGGCGGTTTGGAAATGGTTTCGGCCAACATGGAAGACGAAGTCGTCGAGCTAGACGAACTGGAAAAACGCCTGCGCGCCTGGCGTGATGACGGCAAGGCCCGGCATGGCGATGTGCTGAGCGTGGCCGGCATGAGCTCGGCCTACTGGGCGCAGTCCGAAGCCCTGGGCAAGAAATTCAACAACGGCGACTGGGCCAATGTGCCTGTCGTATTCACCGGCAGCGACCACCACACAGCCTGGGCTAACGACGTGATGCTCAAGCGCGCTGGCATTGATGCGGCGCTGATCAAGTCATTGCCGAAAGCGGAGGACGGCACCATTGGCAAACTTGCAGACGGCAGGCCCAACGGGTTTCTGGTAGACGCCGGCTGGGACCGCGTCGCCTCGAAGATGCCGGCGCCAAGTGCCGCCGACATGCTCAAGGCCGCGCAAACCGCCGTGAGCTACAACAACAGCGTTGGTATCACAGCGTGGATGGACCCCGCCGCCAACGCCGCGCCGGGCGAGCCGATCTTCGCCCTCAAGCCCACGGAGAAAACCGTCGGCGTGCTGCCGGTGTACAAGGCCCTGGCCGAAACCGGCGGCATGACCGCCCACATCGCCGCGTTGCTGGTGGCCAATTCGAAAAGCGTGCCGGCCGATCTCGACACCCTGGACAAGGTTCGTCAGCAATTCCAGAACGTGCCCAACCTGACATTGCCCGGCATCAAGATCTTCGCCGACGGCGTGATCGAATACCCGGCGCAGAGCGCGGCGATGATCGACCCTTACAGCAACTCGCACAAACAGGGTGAACTGCTGATCGATCCCGAGCACTTCGGTGAACTGGTCAGCGCCATCGACCAGCGGGGCTGGCTGGTGCACATCCACGCCATCGGCGACCGCGCGGTGCGCGAATCGCTCAATGGTATCGCGCAGGCGCGCAGGGACCGCCAGAGCGGCGTGACACACTCTGTCACTCACCTGCAGATGGTCAACCCGAAAGAGTTCGCCCGGTTCAAGCCGCTCAACGTCATCGCCTCGATGCAACTGCTCTGGGCCGCCGCCGACGACTACACCACGGACATGATCAAGCCGTACGTCACGGCCCAGGCTTTCCGTTACCAGTACCCGGCGCACTCGTTGCTCAAACAGGGCGCGACCATTTCCGGCGCCAGCGACTGGCCCGTGTCTTCGCCCAACCCGTTCAACGCCATGGCCCAGGCCATGACGCGGGTTGGCCCGCTGGGCGTGCTCAACGCCGACGAACGCATCGACCGCGAAACCATGTTCTACGCCTACACCTTGAACGCCGCCCGCACCATTGGCCTTGAGAAAACCATCGGTTCGTTGAGCAAAGGTAAACAAGCCGACTTCATCGTGGTGGACCGCGATGTGTTCAGCGTCGACGAGAAAGCCCTGCACGACACCCAAGTGCTGCAAACCTGGTTCGCCGGCCGTCAGGTCTACGCGCCAACCCTCTAAGAAAAACCCAACCAGCCCGCTGCCCGACCTCGTGTTCTTCAACGCGAGGCCCGGCGCAGCCTTGCCCGATTTCTGGCCCAAACAACCCTGCCCTAAACAATAAAAACAACGGGACATTCCATGAAAGCTTTGACCCTGTTCGCCCTCGGTTCCTTGAGCCTGCTGCCCTTGTGCAGCCAGGCCATCCCCTTGAATGATGATTTCGCCCTGCTGGTGGATGTGACGTTGGCCAGCGATTACCGCACCCGCGGGATCTCGCAAACCCAGAATGACCCTGCCTTGCAGGCGGGAATGACCCTGGCCCACAGCAGCGGCCTGTACCTGGGCGCGTGGACCTCCAACGTCGATTTTGGCGGCGGCCTGAAAACCCGGCAGGAAGTCGACTACTACGGCGGTTGGCTGTGGCAGGCCACCGAAGACGTCAGCCTGGATCTTGGTTATTTGAAATACTCGTATCCCAAAGAGAGTCAGTTCAATCAGAGCGAGGTCTACGGCATCCTCAGCGTCTATGGCGTGAAACTGGGGGCCTATTACTCCGACGATGCACCGGGCATCGACAGCGAACAGAACTCGCTCTACAGCTACGTCGGTTATGAAACCCAGTTGCCCTATGACACAGGTCTGAAACTGCGCTACGGCAACATGGACTTCAAGGACCCGCACCTCTTCTCAAGCTCCGGTGAAGCCGAGGATTCGTACCGTGAATGGGAGGTCAAGCTGACCCATGAACTGGCCGGTGTGACGCTGGGCCTGAGCTACATCGACACCGACCTGTCGAAAAGCCAGTGCGCCAGTAACTGGGGATTCGATGATGTGTGCAGTGCGACTGTAGTAGCGAGCGTCAGCAAGACGTTCTGATTCCCGCCTCCCCGGTGTTTCAGTCAGAAACACCGCGTCAGCTTCATCGCCAGCAGGCTGGCTCCCACATGGGAATGCATTCTCTTGTAGGAGCGAGCTTGCTCGCGAAAAACGTAAACGATGACGCGAGCATCCTGAATGGTCGCGGCGTCTACAGGTTTTTCGCGAGCAAGCCTCGCTCCTACAGTGCTTACACATCAGGAACACTGATTATCCTGCAACACGCTAACCTATAAGACCGCGCCGCGCTTGTGGCTGCCAAGGTGCACCATTAGATTAGCCAATGATGTCTGGCCTCCAAAATAAGCAGAAGGGATAAGCATGGCGCTTACTGACCAGTCCACCCGTATCCGTACCGGCGAAGAACTTGACGCAAGCCTGATCGATCCATACCTCAAGGCCCACATTCCGGGTTTGAGCGGCTTGCCGCAGATCAGCCAGTTCCCGGGCGGTGCGTCCAACCTTACCTATTTGCTCGAATACCCTGAGCAGGAGTTCGTCCTGCGTCGGCCGCCGTTCGGCCACAAAGCCAAGTCCGCCCATGACATGGGCCGCGAATTTCGCATCCTCAATCAACTGCGCGAGGGTTTTCCGTACTGCCCAAAAGCCTACGTGCACTGCACCGATGAGTCGGTGATCGGTGCCGAGTTCTATGTGATGGAGCGGGTCAACGGCATCATCCTGCGCTCGGAACTGCCGCCGGAGCTGGGGCTCGATTCAGCGAAGACCGAAGCCCTATGCAAGAGCTTCATCGACAAGTTCGTCGAGCTGCACCGGGTCGACTACAACGCCTACGGCCTGGGCGACCTGGGCAAACCCGAAGGCTATGTGGCGCGACAGATCAAAGGCTGGAGCGAGCGCTACGAAAAAGCCCTGACCCCCGATGCGCCGAAGTGGGAAGCCGTCAAAGCCTGGCTCAACGACAAGATGCCGGCCGATCACCCGACCTCCAGCATCGTTCACAACGATTACCGCTTCGACAACGTGATCCTCGACCCGAACAACCCGATGCAGATCATCGGCGTGCTCGACTGGGAACTGACCACCTTGGGCGATCCGCTGATGGACCTGGGCAACACCCTCGCCTACTGGATCGAAGCCGGTGACCCGGCGCCCGTGCAACTGATGCGCCGCCAGCCTAGCCACGCGCCGGGCATGCTGACCCGCCGTGAATTCGTCGACTACTACGCCGAGCGCTCCGGCATCCAGATCGACAATTTCGACTTCTACTACACCTACGGCCTGTTCCGCCTGGCCGGCATCGTGCAGCAGATCTACTACCGCTTCTTCCATGGCCAGACCCAGGACAAACGCTTCGCGCAGTTCATTCACATGAACAAACTGCTGGAGCAGATGAGCTTGCAGGTCATCGAGAAATCCAGTCTCTAACCGAAATCCTGCTGCCCCGATCCCCTGTAGGAGCGAGCTTGCTCGCGAAAAACCTGAAAACGCCGCGATCATTCGGATACCCGCGTCATCGTTGACGTTTTTCGCGAGCAATCGAGCGTCGACCGGCTGCTCCTACAGTGACCAGCTTTGCGCAAACAACAAGGAAAAAAACATGTCCAAGACTCAGTTGTTCGACCTCGACGGCAAGATCGCTTTCGTCTCCGGCGCCAGCCGTGGCATTGGTGAAGCCATCGCCAAACTGTTGGCCCAGCAAGGTGCCCACGTGATCGTTTCGAGCCGCAAACTCGACGGTTGCCAGCATGTGGCCGACGCGATCATCGCCGCTGGCGGCAAAGCCACCGCCATCGCCTGCCACATCGGCGAAATGGAACAGATCAGCCAGGTCTTCGCCGGCATCAAGGAACAGTTCGGCCGCCTCGACATCCTGGTCAACAACGCCGCGACCAACCCGCAGTTCTGCAACGTCCTGGACACCGACCTCAGCGCCTTCCAGAAAACCGTCGACGTCAATATCCGCGGCTACTTCTTCATGTCGGTGGAAGCCGGCAAGCTGATGCGCGAAAACGGCGGTGGCAGCATCATCAACGTGGCTTCGATCAACGGCGTTTCGCCGGGCGTGTTCCAGGGCATCTACTCGGTGACCAAGGCGGCGGTGATCAACATGACCAAGGTGTTCGCCAAGGAATGTGCGCAGTTCGGCATTCGTTGCAACGCACTCCTGCCGGGCCTGACCGATACCAAATTCGCTTCGGCACTGGTCAAGAACGAGGCGATCCTCAATACCGCGTTGCAGCAGATTCCGCTCAAGCGCGTGGCGGATCCGAGTGAAATGGCAGGCGCCGTCCTCTACCTCGCCAGCGACGCCTCCAGCTACACCACCGGCGTTTCGCTGAACGTGGATGGTGGTTTCCTGTCCTGACCCCCGGTACAACACAAATCCCTGTGGGAGCGAGCCTGCTCGCGATAGCGGTGTATCAGTC
>NZ_JBOIBY010000573.1:0-38667 GCF_050739655.1 Pseudomonas sp.
CATTCCTGGGTTTCGACGGGATCGAGGTCTTGCATGGCTTGCTCCAGGGCGGAAAGGCTACCAGAATCGGTTGCCTGAGTTAGCGACTGGCCTTGTGGGCAGACGTTATGAATTCTTGGATTGCCGATAGGTTGTTCCGGCGGGTTGTAGTTTTACTACAAATCATCCGGCATTTCAGCCTTACTAATGTATATACGAGTAGTAAAACTACAGATGAGCGGCTTGTGGCCCACGGCTGCGTTGTGAGAATAATCGTTAAGGTTGGTCTTTTTCCAACCAGAAAAGGTGAAAGCTTGATGCTGGCTGCCAAAAATAAAGAAATATCAGCTATTTCTAACTTTTGTTCGACACTCCTTCAGGTAGTGAGTTTGCAAGATTCACTACATGCAGCCCGATACACGCCGATCAAGGATAGACCATGAGCCTTCCTTCGCTTGCCGAACTGCCCGCCATTCTCCTGCCATTGGTCACCCGCGCCGAGCAGTCGTTCCGTACAGCCGTCGCTGCTCTGGAAGATGATCATGGGTTGTCCACCTGGACACCTGAGCGTTGGGCTCAATTTGCCCGAGTGACCGCCGCCAGCGACTTCGTCATTGAACAGAGTGTGCGTGACCCTTTGATGCTGCTGGAACTGGTCGGGTCCGGCGAGCTCGACCGCAGTTTCGCTGCCGGTGAGTTGTGTGCACAGATCGCGGCTGCCGTGACTGTGGCTGAAACCGATGACCAACTTGGCCGCGCCTTGCGCCGTCAGCGCGCGCGTCACCAGGTACGGATCATCTGGCGTGACCTGACCCGTCAGGCCGATCTGATCCAAACCTGCCGCGATCTTTCGGACATGGCCGACGCCAGCATCGATCAGGCTTATCAATGGTTGTACGCACGGCATTGCCAGCAGTTCGGCGTGCCCACCGGTCACCGCAGCGGTGAGCCGCAGCAGATGGTCGTCCTCGGCATGGGCAAGCTCGGCGCGGTGGAGTTGAACCTGTCGTCGGACATCGACCTGATCTTCGCTTACCCCGAGGGCGGAGAAACCGTCGGCGTGAAGCGTTCGCTGGATAACCAGGAGTTTTTCATCCGACTGGGGCAGCGTCTGATCAAGGCGCTGGACCCGATGACCGTCGACGGCTTTGTTTTCCGTGTCGACATGCGCCTGCGGCCTTACGGTTCTTCGGGTGCATTGGTGTTGAGCTTCAATGCGCTGGAGCAGTATTACCAGGACCAGGGCCGCGACTGGGAGCGCTACGCGATGATCAAGTCGCGCGTAGTGGCCGGCGATCAAGTGGCCGGTGCGCAATTGCAAGAGATGCTGCGGCCGTTCGTTTACCGACGTTACCTGGACTTCTCGGCCATCGAAGCGCTGCGCACCATGAAGCAGCTGATCCAGCAGGAAGTGCGGCGCAAGGGCATGGCCGACAATATCAAGCTGGGTTCCGGCGGTATCCGCGAAGTGGAGTTTATCGCCCAGGCCTTTCAGCTGATCCATGGCGGCCGCGACTTGAGCCTGCAGCAACGCCCGCTATTAAAAGTACTGAGCACCCTTGAGGGGCAAGGCTATCTGCCGCCAGCGGTGATCAGCGAGCTGCGTGAAGGCTATGAATTCCTGCGTTACACCGAGCATGCGATCCAGACGATTGCCGATCGCCAGACCCAGATGCTGCCGGACAGCGCACAGGATCAGGCGCGCATTGCCTTTATGTTGGGCTTTGCCGATTGGTCTGCATTCCATGAGCAGTTGATGTACTGGCGAGGCCGCGTGGCCTGGCACTTTGGACAAGTCATCGCCGATCCCGATGAAGAGCAGGGCGCCGAAAGCGAAGTGGTGGTGGGGGGTGAGTGGCTGCCCTTGTGGGAAGAAGCCCAGGATGAGGAGGCTGCCTGCCGGCAACTGGAAGAAGGCGGTTTTGCCGATGCCACCAAGGCGCTCAAAGCCTTGGCCGGTTTACGCGGCAGCCCGCAATTGCGCGCCATGCAACGATTGGGGCGTGAACGTCTCGACGCCTTTATTCCGCGTTTGCTGGCCCAGGCTGTTGAGCATGCCAATCCGGACCTGGTGCTGGAGCGGGTGTTGCCGCTGGTTGAAGCGGTGGCGCGCCGTTCTGCTTATCTGGTGTTGCTGACTGAAAACCCCGGCGCATTGCGTCGTTTGTTGACCTTATGCGCGGCGAGCCCTTGGATCGCCGAACAGATCACCCGCTTCCCGCTGCTGCTCGACGAGTTGCTTAATGAAGGCCGCCTGTTCAAGCCGCCGTTGGCGCCGGAACTGGCTGCCGAGCTGCGCGAGCGGCTGACGCGGATTCCCGAGGATGACCTTGAGCAACAAATGGAAGCCTTGCGCCACTTCAAGCTGGCGCACCGCTTGCGGGTTGCGGCGTCGGAAATCGCCGGCCATCTACCGCTGATGAAAGTCAGCGATTACCTGACCTGGCTCGCCGAGGCCATCCTCGAGCAAGTGTTGGCGCTGGCGTGGCGCCAGACCGTGGCCAAGTACGGCACGCCGCTGCGCACCGACGGCACCTTGTGCGATCCGGGCTTTATCATTGTCGGTTACGGGAAAGTCGGCGGCCTGGAACTGGGGCATGGTTCGGATCTGGACCTGGTGTTCATCCACGATGGCGATCCGCAGGCGGAAACAGACGGGCCGAAATCGATTGATGGCGCACAGTTTTTCACTCGGCTCGGGCAGCGGATCATTCATCTGCTCACCGCGCAAACCAACTCCGGTCAGCTGTATGAAGTGGATATGCGCCTGCGACCGTCCGGTGCCGCGGGTTTGCTGGTGAGTTCATTGGGGGCGTTTGCCCGCTACCAGGAAAACGAAGCCTGGACCTGGGAGCATCAGGCCCTGGTACGGGCTCGTGTATTGGTCGGTAGCGAGGATGTCGGCCAGGCGTTCGAAAAAGTTCGCGCGGCGATTCTGGGCAAGGCGCGCGATCTGCCGAAGTTGCGCCAGGAGGTCAGCGAGATGCGCGCCAAGATGCGCGATAACCTTGGCAGCAAGAGCACTGCGGCCGGTACTGGGGCTAATGCCTTCGAGGCCACGGCGCCCTTCGACCTCAAGCAGGACGCCGGAGGTATCGTCGATATTGAATTTATGGTGCAATACGCGGCCCTGGCGTGGTCCGAAACCCACCCGCCATTGCTGCGCTGGACGGACAACATCCGCATTCTGGAGGAGCTGGAGCACGAAGGGTTGATGCCCGTCGAAGATGCCAGCCTGTTGCGCGAAGCCTATAAGGCTTACCGCTCCGCCGCTCACCGGCAGGCCTTGCAAAAGGACCCGGGCGTGATACCAGGTGACCAGTTTGTGGATGAGCGGCGACAGGTCATGCGGATCTGGCGTGAACTGGGGCTAAGCTGAACGGGGTATCTGCTACACCAAAACTCCAGTGTGGGAGCTAGCCTGCTAGCGATGGCGGCGTAACAGTCAGCATATTGGCTGCATGTGACGGCCTTATCGCGAGCAGGCTCGCTCCCACAGTTAGATCTGCAGTGTTTTGTAGAATTATCGAGGCGGGGAGGCATTAGCCTCCCCGGTTCGTTTTTGGAAGCCACATGAAAATTCTGATCGGTGGGCCCAGGTGGGTCGGTGACATGGTGATGGCGCAGACACTGTTTCAGTGTCTCAAGCAGCGCCACCCGCAGTGCGAAATCGACGTGCTGGCCCCCGAGTGGAGCCGGCCGATTCTTGAGCGCATGCCCGAAGTACGTCAGGCCTTGAGCTTCCCGCTCGGTCACGGCGCACTGGAATTGGCGACGCGTCGGCGCATCGGCAAATCCCTGGCAGGGCAATACGACCAGGCGATCCTGTTGCCCAACTCCCTGAAGTCGGCGCTTGTGCCGTTCTTTGCCAGCATCCCGAAACGTACCGGCTGGCGTGGCGAGTTCCGCTACGGCCTGCTCAATGACGTGCGCACGCTGGACAAAGAGCGCTACCCGCTGATGATCGAACGTTTCATGGCGCTGGCCTTCGAGCCGGGTGTGGAGCTGCCAAAGCCGTATCCACGGCCGAGTTTGCAGATCGACCCGGTCACCCGCGAGGCGGCTTTGGCCAAGTTTGGCCTGACCCTCGATCGTCCCGTCCTCGCGCTGTGCCCCGGTGCCGAATTTGGCGAATCCAAGCGCTGGCCTTCCGAGCATTACGCCAAGGTCGCCGAAGCGAAGATTCGTGAAGGTTGGCAGGTCTGGCTGTTCGGTTCGAAAAACGATCATGCAGTGGGTGAAGATATCCGTTCACGGCTGATTCCCGGTTTGCGTGAAGAATCGGTCAACCTCAGTGGCGGCACCTCGCTGGCCGAGGCCATTGATCTGCTGTCCTGCGCTGATTCAGTGGTGTCCAACGATTCCGGCTTGATGCACGTCGCCGCTGCGCTGAACCGTCCGCTGGTGGCGGTCTACGGTTCGACATCACCGGGTTTCACGCCGCCGCTGGCCGAGCATGTCGAGATCGTGCGCCTGGGCATCGAATGCAGCCCGTGCTTTGACCGCACGTGTCGTTTCGGTCATTACAACTGCCTGCGCCAGCTGATGCCGCAAGCGGTGAACGAAGCCTTGCAGCGTTTGCAGGGCACTGTGGTCGAGGTCAAATAGTTTGCGGGTACTGCTGATCAAGACTTCTTCGCTGGGTGACGTTATTCACGCGTTGCCAGCGTTGACCGATGCGGCGCGGGCGATTCCCGGCATCACGTTCGACTGGGTGGTGGAAGAAGGCTTCGCCGAGATTCCGACCTGGCACCCTGCGGTGGGCAAGGTGATTCCGGTGGCGATCCGTCGCTGGCGCAAGAATATCTGGCAAACCATCAAGAGCGGCGAGTGGAAGCGCTTTAAGCAAAGCCTTCGCGCCACGAAATACGATTTGGTCATCGATGCCCAGGGCCTGCTGAAAAGCGCCCTGCTGACCCGCTATGTCAAAGCCCCGGTGGCTGGCCTGGATAAGGCATCAGCCCGTGAGCCGATCGCGGCGCGGTTCTACAATCGGCGCCTGGCGGTTGCCCGTGGTCAGCACGCGGTGGAGCGAGTGCGCCAGTTGTTCGCCATCGCCTTGGGTTATGACTTGCCCAAAGGCCTGGGTGACTATGGCCTGAGCGTCGAACGACTGGTGGAATTGCCGCGCAAGAACCCTTACGTGCTGTTCCTGCATGGCACCACCTGGGACACCAAACATTGGCCTGAAGCTTACTGGCGCGAACTGACTGAGCGTGTCGGTTACCTCGGTGTCGGCGTAAAGCTGCCGTGGGGGAACCCGCTGGAAAAGGCCAGGGCCGAGCGTATCGCGGCTGGCTTCAAGCACGCCGAGGTACTGCCGAAACTCAATCTGGCCGGTGTTGGTAAAGTACTGGCCGGTGCGCAAGCCTGCGTAGCGGTGGATACAGGGTTGGGTCACTTGGCCGCCGCGCTGGATGTGCCGACGTTGTCGCTGTTCGGCCCGACCAACCCCGGCCTGACCGGCGCCTACGGCAAGTCGCAGATTCACCTGGCCAGCGACTTTCCTTGTGCGCCCTGCCTGTCAAAGAAATGTATCTATCAACCGACGGCTGAAGATGCCCGTCAGTTTGACCTCAAGCGCGAGTGGCCATTGTGCTTCACGCGTGTGAATCCCGAGCGTGTCGCCAGCCGACTGAGCACGTTATTACTGGCTGAGGAGTTGCGCTGATGCAATTGGCATTTGTCCTGTACAAGTATTTTCCCTTTGGCGGCCTGCAGCGCGATTTCATGCGCATCGCCCTGGAGTGCCAAAAACGTGGGCACCAGATCCGCGTCTACACCCTGATTTGGGAGGGTGACGTTCCTCCAGGTTTTGAGGTGCTGGTGGCGCCGGTCAAAGCGTTTTTCAACCATCGACGCAATGAAAAGCTCAGCGAGTGGATGGAAGCGGACCTGGCCAAGCGTCCTGTTGATCGCTTGATCGGCTTCAACAAAATGCCAGGCCTGGACGTTTACTATGCCGCTGACGGCTGCTTCGAAGACAAGGCGCAAAACCTGCGCAACTCGCTGTATCGCCGCTGGGGTCGCTATCGCCATTTCGCCGAATACGAGCGCTCGGTGTTCGCCAGGGACGCCAAGACTGAAGTGTTGATGATCTCTGAGGTTCAGCAACCGCTGTTCATCAAGCATTACGACACACCGCTGGAACGCTTCCACCTGCTGCCGCCGGGCATCGCTCAGGACCGTCGCCGTCCGGCCGATGCCGACGAGATTCGTGCTGGCTTTCGCGCCGAATTCAACCTCCGGGACGATGAGTTGCTGATGGTGCAGATCGGCTCCGGGTTCAAGACCAAGGGCGTGGATCGCAGCCTCAAGGCGCTGGCTGCATTGCCCGCCGAGCTGAAGACGCGCACCCGGCTGTTTGTAATTGGCCAGGATGACCCCAAATTGTTCCAGGTGCAGAGTGCGGCATTGGGGCTGGGGGATAACGTGACGTTCCTCAAGGGACGCAGCGATATTCCGCGATTCCTGCTCGGTGCCGATCTGTTGATTCACCCGGCGTACAACGAAAATACCGGCACCGTGTTGCTTGAAGCACTGGTCGCCGGGTTGCCGGTGCTGGTCAGTGCGGTTTGCGGTTATGCCCATTACATCGCTGAGGCTGATGCTGGCCTGGTGCTGGACGAACCGTTCGACCAGGCGCAACTGACTCAGTACCTGACCGGCATGTTGAACGACGCTCAAGCGCGGGCGGCCTGGAGCCGCAACGGTCTGGCCTTCGCCGAGACGGCCGACCTCTATAGCATGCCGCAGCACGCGGCCGATGTGATTCTGGCGGAGCACGCTTAAATGAAGTTGATGCTGGCTGAACCCTTCAAAAGTCTTTGGGCTGGCCGCGACCCGTTCGCCGAAGTCGAGGGGCTGCAGGGCGAGGTGTACCGCGAGCTCGAGGCTCGCCGGACCCTGCGCACTGAAGTGGATGGCAACGGGTTTTTCGTGAAGATCCACCGTGGTATCGGCTGGGGCGAAATCTTCAAGAACCTGCTGACCGCCAAGTTGCCGGTACTTGGTGCGGGCCAGGAATGGAAAGCCATCCAGCGCCTGCAGGAAGTGGGTGTGCCGACCATGACCGCCGTCGCTTATGGCGAGAAGGGCAGCAACCCGGCCGATCAGCATTCTTTTATCGTCACTGAAGAACTGGCGCCTACCGTCAGCCTTGAAGATTTCAGCATCAACTGGGTCAAGCAGCCGCCGCAGCCAACACTCAAGCGCGCCTTGATCGCCGAAGTGGCGCGCATGACCGGCATGATGCACCGCGCCGGGGTCAACCACCGTGACTGCTACATCTGCCACTTCCTGCTGCACACCGACAAACCGGTGACCGCGCAGGATTTCAAGCTCTCGGTCATCGACCTGCATCGCGCCCAGACCCGTGCGACGATCACCGCGCGTTGGCGCAACAAGGATCTGGCGGCGCTGTACTTCTCCGCGTTGGATATCGGTCTGACTCGCCGCGACAAGCTGCGCTTTCTCAAGGGTTATTTCCAGCAGCCGCTGCGCCAGGTGCTGAGTGAAGAGGCCGGCCTTTTGAGCTGGCTCGAAGGCAAGGCCAACAAGCTCTACGACCGTAAGCAGCGATACGGGGATGCGCTCTGATGGCGGGTTGGACACTGGGGTCTGAGTACAGCGATCTGGCAGAAGACTTCGGTAGCCTTGAAGCGGTCTTTGCGCTTCAAGGCGAGCGCTTGACCCGTGACCTGCTGTCGGAGGTCATCCGCGTTCAGCGCAAGGGTGTCAACTATTACGTCAAGCGCTACGTCGGCGCTGGCAAGGGGTTGCGCCGCTATCTGGGCAAGCCACGGGTAAAAATGGAGTGGCAGAACCTCAAGCGCTTCGCCAAATGGGGTATTCCTACCGCCGAAGTGGTGGCCTGGGGGCTGGAGCGACGGGGCGTGGCCTATGATCGCGGTGCGATGATCACCCGCGAGTTGCCGCATACCGAAGACTTGTCGGTCCTGGCTGAACGGCACGACCCCAAGCTCGCGGATCGCGCCTGGGTCGACAAAATCAGTCATCAGTTGGCCAACTACACCAGGACCATGCACGAGCACCGCTTTACCCACAATGATTTGAAGTGGCGCAACCTGCTGGTCGACGATCAATCCCGGCTGTTTTTGATTGACTGCCCCAGTGGGGACTTCTGGAGCGGTTTCTGGCTCAAGTACCGCATCACCAAAGATTTGGCGTGCCTGGATAAAGTCGCCAAATATCAACTGTCGGCCACCCAGCGCCTGCGCTTTTACCTGCAATACCGCCAACGGGACCGGCTCAATGACGCTGACAAAAAGCGCATCCGGCACGTGGTGAGATTTTTCGAGGGACGTGAATGAAGGATTTTCTGGCCGCTGAAGACCGTGCGCTGCTCGAGCGCCACGGTCTCGGCACGTTCGATGCGCTTTGGGCCCGGCAACTCGACGCCGTGGGCGAGCCCAACACCGTTCTCGGTGGCTGGAGCAGCGTGTTTCGACTGGATCTGGAAGGTCATGGTTTCCACCTCAAGCGCCAGAGCAACTACCAGATGCGCACGTTGTATGCGCCGTTTGGCGAACCGAGTTTTTCCCGCGAGTTTCGCAACATCAGCCTTTACGAAAAGCTCGGTATTCCAGCGCTCAAAGTGGCGTTTTTCGGTGGGCGCAAGGTTGGTAGCGAAGCCCGCGCGATTCTGCTGACTCGTGCCCTGGATGGTTGGGATGATCTGGACTCGCTGTTGCAGCGCTGGCCGGACCTGAGCGAAGCGCAGCAGGTGGCCATTCTGCAAGCCTGCGGCAGTCTGGCTGGGCGTCTGCACGAAATGCGTCGGGTCCATGGCTGCTTTTATCCCAAGCACATTTTCCTGCGCGCCACCGGCGATGGTTACCAGGCGCAACTCATTGACCTGGAAAAGACCCGACCGTTGATGTTGGGGCTGCGTGATCGAATCAAGGATCTGGAGCCGCTGCTGCGCAGGGCGCATGAGTGGAGTGAGGCGCAGGTACGCGTGCTGTTGGGCGCCTATCTGGATCAGGGGCAAGACAGTTCGTTGATCGATAACTGGCTGACTCGCCTGACCGCTCGGCGAAGCCGTAAGGAGAAAGGCTGATGCGTTTGTCAGAGCTGAAAAGCGCTGGTCGCAGTCCGGCGTTGCCGTTGAGCCTATCCCTGGCCGATGCTGCCGGACCTGCAGATTTGCAGCTGTTGAGCCTGTTGCGGGTATTGCCCGGGCAGCGTTATGTCGGCGCGGGTGTTTGGCGTGGTCGGCCGGTGCTGGCCAAGTTGCTGGTCGGCGGCAAGGCAGCGCGGCATTTTCAACGTGAGCTGGACGGCGTGCGCTTGCTTGCTGCCCAAGGCCTGACCACGCCGCTGCTGTTGGCCGATGGCCTGAAGGATGGCGAGGGCGGCTGGCTGTTGTTCGAGTTCCTTGAAGACGCTGAAAGTCTCGGTGATGCCTGGCAGCAGGTTGAACACTTGCCGGCACTGGCTGACGAGCAGGCTGCCGTTTTGGCGGAAGCCTTGGGCGCAATCGGCCAAATGCACCGCAAAGGCCTGTGGCAGGAAGATCTGCACCTGGACAACCTGCTGCGTCAGGGGCGTCGATTGTATTTGATCGACGGGGCCGGCATCTGCGTCGAAACACCAGGCCAGCCGCTGTCGCGACAAAAAGTCCTGGAAAACCTCGGGGTGTTTTTCGCCCAGTTGCCCAAATCCCTGGAGCCGTTCACAGAAGAACTGTTGGTGTATTACTTGCTGAGCAATGGCGAACACGCCTTGCCCATGGAGGCGCTACAAACGCAGATCGACAAGGTCCGCAGCTGGCGTCTCAAGGATTTCCTGATCAAGGCTGGCCGTGAGTGCACACTGTTCAGTGTGCAGCGTGGTGCGTTCGGCTTGCGGGCAATTCGTCGCGAGGAAGAGGCGGCAATGCTGCCAGTGCTGGAGCAGGCCGATGACTTGCTCGATCAGGGCCATCTTTACAAGACCGGCGGCGCGGCGAGTGTCGGCAAAGTCGAAGTAGATGGTCGTACGCTGGTGATCAAGCGCTACAACATCAAAGGTTTTGCGCACTGGCTAAAACGCTTCTGGCGGCCGAGCAGGGCCTGGTATTCCTGGCGTGAAGGCAACCGGCTGGCGTTTCTCGGCATTGCCACGCCCAAACCGCTGGCGTTGCTGGAAAAGCGCTTTTTCTGGCTGCGCAGCCGCGCCTATCTGATCACCGAACATTTGCCAGGGCCTGACATCATCGAGCGCTTTGCGCCTTTTGTTGAGAGTGGTGAGGCACCGGAGCCCGAGTTGGCGGCGCTGGATCATCTGTTTGGCGAACTGATTCGTGAACGCATCAGTCATGGCGACTTCAAGGGCCACAATCTGTTCTGGCAGGAGGATCGCTGGGCGTTGATCGATCTCGATTCAATGTGCCAACACGGCTCGCTGGCCAGTTTTGCTCCGGCTTATGCGCGGGATCGGGCGCGTTTCATGCGCAACTGGCCACAAACCAGTGCTCTCTATCAGTTGATTGATCAGCGTCTTCCCAAAGATATCACCGGTTAAACAGCATCAAGGCCTCTGCTGAAACGCTTGCCGTTTGCTGCTAGAGGCTTGCTGCTGCTTTTAAGCTATAATCCCGCCCTTTAGCTGTCTCTCGCCCATTGCGAGGGCACATTAATTTTGAGGCGCATTGCGCCTGCACGCAGACTAAAGAGGCTAGACCCCTGTGGCATTGACGATTCTTGGCCTGTCCGGCGCCCTTAGCCATGATCCTTCCGCAGCCTTGTACATCGACGGCAAGCTGGTCGCGGCGGCTGAAGAAGAGCGCTTTGTGCGCGATAAACATGCAAAGAACCGCATGCCTTACGAATCGGCGAAGTTCTGCCTGGAACAGGCCGGTATCAAACCTTCCGACGTTGACGTGGTAGCGATTCCGTTCGCTCCGATCAGCTTGTTCGGCAAGGCCCGCTGGCAGTACGCCAAGCGTTACTGGTACGCCCCGGACCGCGCCCTCGACGCGATCCTGATGGGCAACCGTCGCTACAAGCGCTATCGCAACAAGATCGTCTGGTGCCTGGAGCAATTGGGTTTTGATCCGAAGAAGATCAAGATCGAGCCGGTTGAACACCACCTGGCCCACGCCTCCAGCGCCTATCACTGTTCCGGTTTCAAAGAGAAAACCGCGATCCTGGGCATCGACGGCAAGGGCGAATACGCCACGACCTTCTTCGGTTATGGCGAGAACGGCAAGATCCACAAGATCAAGGAATTCTTCGATCCGGACTCCCTCGGCGGCCTGTACGGCGCAATCACCGAGTTCCTCGGTTTCGACATGCTCGACGGCGAGTTCAAGGTCATGGGCATGGCGCCATATGGCGATGCCAGCAAGTACGATTTCTCGCGCTTGGCTTCGTTCGAAAACGGCGAGCTGGTGATCAACACCGACTACGCCAACGTCATTGGCCTGCGTCGCTACAAAGAGAAGGGCAAGGGTTACTACTTCTCGCCGAAGCTGATTGAGTGGCTGGGTCCGAAGCGCGAAGGCGACATCGCCGATGAGCCTTACATCCACTACGCCGCCAGCATTCAAGCGCTGTTCGAAAAAATTGCGTTGCAGATGATCGACTATTACCTGGGCGACGTGCTCAAGCAAACCGGCAAGCTGGCCTACGCCGGTGGCTGTGCGTTGAACGTTAAGCTGAACCAGAAAATCATCGCCCGCGACGACGTCAAAGAGCTGTTCGTTCAGCCTGCATCCGGCGACGCCGGTACTGCGGTTGGCGCCGCCGCCTATGTGTCCCACGCCCGTGGCGTACCGGTCGAGAAGATGGAACACGTCTACCTCGGCCCGTCGTACAGCAACGAAGACGTGATCGCCGCCTGCGCCCGTCATGCCGACAAGCCGAACTGGCGCAAGCTCGACAACATGCCTGAGCAGATCGCCAAGATCATGGTCGACGGTAACCCGGTGGCCTGGTTCCAGGGCCGCATGGAGTTTGGTCCGCGTGCACTGGGCGGTCGTTCGATCATCGGTTGCCCGAGCGTGCCGGGCGTGGCCGATCGCATCAACCACCAAATCAAGTTCCGCGAGCGCTGGAGGCCTTTCTGCCCGTCGATGCTCGACACCGTCGCTCCACAGATGATCAAGATCGATCATCCGGCGCCGTTCATGACCTTCACCTTCGAAGTGGCTGAAGAGTGGAAAACCCGCGTGCCGGAAGTTGTCCATGAAGACGGCACATCCCGCGCCCAGGTGCTCAAGCGCGAATACAACCCGCGCTACTACGACATGATGAAGGCGCTGGAAGTGCTGACCGGCAATGGCGTGTCGCTGAACACCTCGCTCAACCGCCGTGGCGAGCCGATGATCTGTTCGCCGACGGACGCCTTGAACATGTTCTTCGGTTCGGACCTGCAGTACCTGATCATGGAAGACATCCTGGTGGTCAAAGAGGGCGCGAACGAGTATGCGGTTGACTGACGTGCTTATCAGTATCGTTATTCCTGCTTATAACTACGCCAAAACCCTGCCGCGTGCGGTGAACTCGGTGCTGGCGCAGTTGGGTGACGCCTCGGCTGAGCTGTTGGTGATCGATGACGGCTCCACCGACGCGACGCCGCAGGTTCTGGAGCAGCTCCTTGCTGAGCATGCGGGATGCTTTCGCGCTTTGCGCAAGCCCAATGGCGGCTTGTCGTCGGTGCGTAATCGCGGGATTGAGGAGGCTCGGGGCCAATACCTGATTTTCCTCGATGCCGACGATGAAATGGCGCCTGGTGCGCTGGCAGCGTTGAACCAGCATATCTCCAGTAATCCCGATAGCCGTTTGATCGTTGGTGGCCACTGGTCTGTGTTCGACGATGGTCGTCGCGTTCAGCACGCCGTAAAACCCTTGCCATCAAGCCCCCGCCAGCGCGTGCGTGGTTACTTGCTGGACAAGACGGTATCGCTGTCCAACGGCGCCTGCGCGATGCATCGCGAAGTGTTTGCGCCGGGCAACTATCCGGAGCATTTACGCAACGTCGAAGATATTCCGGTTTTTGCTCAGGTGCTGGCGCGTTTCCCGTGCAGTGTGCTCGATCAACCCCTTGCGTTGATCTACAAGCATGGCGATAGCATGCGACATGATCTCAAGCAAAGCCTGGTGGCGGGCGTCGGCATGGTTGACGAAGTTTTTTCCGCGGCACGCATGCCTCAAGAACTGCAGGATCTGCGCCAGGCTTTCCTGGCTCAGCGCTGCCTGTCGTTGTTCCGTGATTGCTATAGCGCTGGCGATTATGTCAACGCGAAGGCTTTTTACGCCCGTGCCGTACGCGCCGATCTGCGCTCGCTCACACGCTGGTCCTATACCCGCAAAGCCATCCGGCTGTTGTTCAAGTGAGTGTGCCGCCGTCTGACGCCGGTATGCTTCAGGCAGAGGGATGTTGGGCACAAAAAGCGCGTGAGCTGGACCGTTATCGCTGGAAATTGCTGCGCGAGCGTCATGGTCGCTGCGGCAGTTTTTTGCGCCTGGTTCGTGACGTGCTGGTGGACGTTGCGGTCGGGATACGCGCCAAGACATGTTTGAGTGGGTCGGTCGACGCGGCACCTTGTGAGGTGCTGTTGCTGCACTCGGCGCCGAAGTCCATGGCATTGCAGCGCAAGAATATTCTGATCGAGGCGCTGCGCAAGCGTGGGCAACACCTGACGGAGGTGGCGTTACGTTCACCGTCTGATGCCTGCGCCCGGCGCATGCTCCTGGCGCCGCCGCAGTCTGTGCCGCTGCGTTATCTGGTGTATGCCGCCCATGCTCAGTGGCTGGTGATGACTTATTCGCCCAAGGTGCTGATCAACGAGCGCAACGGTAGTCTTCATGCGCCGTTTCTGCGCCTGGCATTGGCTGCGCGAGGTGCTCGACTGCTGCATCTGGCCCATGCCACAACGCTGGAGTCTTCACGACGACTGGCGATGAACGATTACGATTACTATGGCGTCTTTGGTCATAGTTCGCTGATCGCCTTGCAAGAGCGAAGACTGCGGTTCGGTGAGTCGACAGTGGTATTGGTCGGTTCCTACCTCGCCGATGAAACCTATGACCTGCCAGTTGCCGATCCTGCTCTGCGAACATTGTTGATTCTGGGGGTTGGCCCTGATCGGGAAAAAGAACCCGGCTACCAACGCACTTATCAGTTGCTGCGCGACTGGGCCGAGCAGAATCCGCAATATCGTGTGCTGTTCAAGCGTCATCCGCGCAGCAAAGCGCAGTTTTGGAGTGATGCCGCTGCGCAGTTAACCAACATTGACTTGCTCGATAGCAAGTGTTCACTGGCGCACGCGCTGGCGCAGGCCAGTGTTGTCGTTAATATCATGTCCAACGCAGGTATCGAGGCGGGGCTGGCGGGTCGTCCGGTCATCCATGTAAATGCGGGCGGCGATGTGGATATCTTCTCTCACTCGCTGTTTTTTGGGCCTCAAGTGCGCGATGTGCATCAGTTTTCCCGGCAGCTGCAAGCGGTTGAGGAAGATTATCCGGGGCATGTCGCTCAGGCCCGGCGTTTTGCCGATTATCACCTGGTATACGGTTCTCAGGGCTTGGCAAAGACCACTCAATTGGTCGATAGCTTGCTGCGGGGCACAGACCCAGCGGGTGACTTCGAGACCTTCAGGTTGCCTGCCGCCGGCTGACACTGGCGGCTCAAGGGTTGAGCGCCAGGCTCAATTCCTTTTCGTTGCATACGCGCTGATGTTTCAGGTACTGCTCAAGGAACTGGTTGTCCTTGAGCAGCCATTCGCGATCCTGGCGATAGCGCAACATATGCTTGAAGTTGCGCAGGCGCAGGCCTTTGCGCAGTGGTTTGCGATAGGTGCGCAGGTCGGCGATATCGATCAGTCCAAGCGTGTTTTCAGGCGTCAGCACCACATTGCCCAGATGCGCTGAGCGAAAGTAGATGCCGTCCTCATGCAGGCGTGCAATGAACTCACCCAGTTGCGCACGAAGAGACTCGTTGTTGTCTGCATCCAGTAGCTGACGCAGTGTGCGACCGGGCAGGGGGTCGTAATGCACGGCATCGCGCTTGATGCTGGGGATGCGATAAACCTGCCGAACCGTCGGGCACTCGATATCGCGTTGGCGAAGTGCCTGGCAATTGTCTGCGAAGCGCCGGGCGTAAGGCGCCCATAGCGCAGAAGTCAGCAGGCGTTTACGGCGAAACAGCTTGAGCATCGAGCCATCGGCCAGGCACAGAACTTTATCCCCTTTACCGTCAGCTTCGAGCACGTCGGCGCCTTCGCGCATGCTGAGATAAACGGTATGGTCGAGCGTTTGCATCAAGGCTCCAAGGCTTGGCCTGACGGGATGGGCGGCTGGCTATGTTACAGCAGTGCGCATGCTTCAAAAAACCGCTGTGGTACAATCGCCGCACTTTTTCAAAGGCGCTTGCTCTATATGGTGTCGCCTGGCGCAATACCACAGGGTGCTTGATTCTGATTCCTGGTTTTTACTTTTCATGCGCGGACGGGCGAATAACAGGGTGTTGATGTCTGCGGACTTGTCGCACGTGGTTATATTGCACTCAGGCGAGTGGATGCGGTCTTTTCTTTGGGCACCCTATGACGAAAATGCTGTTCATTTCCCTGGCCAAACATCAAGGCCTCTATTTCAATCGGTTACTCAATGAGACCGAGCTAGAAGGTAAAGTCGTTACCCCTCCACAGATGCCCTGGCCAAGGTTGCTGCAAACCTGCGGCGTGCTCTCGCGAGTCGATTGGCCGAGCATGATTGAAGAAAAATGCGAGGAGCGGCGCGTCAAGAACAAAAACGATGGTCGCTTCTATCGTCTGTTGTTGCGTCTTGAACTGATTTGGATGGCGCTGCGTGCCCAGGCCTTGCTGGATCGAGAGCGGCCTGACGCTCTGGTGTTCTGGAATGGCTCCCATCGATACTGCCGATTGCTGACAGCCCTGGCGCCTTCAGGTTGCAAGACTTTCTTCTTCGAAAACGGTCTGTTGCCCGATACCACCACCGTTGATCCGCGGGGCGTGAACTATCTGAACGCTGTTCCGCGCGAGGCCAGTTTTTACCTCAACTATCCTTATCCCGTGCCTGAAAATCAGGCGGCACCTGTGCTGATTCCACGCCAACCTCGCGCCAGCGGCCCGGCACCGATAGTGCTGCCGGAGCAATTCGTCTTCATTCCGTTCCAGGATGATCGCGATAGCCAGGTTCGGCTGTTTTCTCCATGGGTCAGGAACATGCGGGAAATGTTTGCCTTGGGCGAGCGCCTCGCCAAGGAAACTGGATTGACAGTGGTGTTCAAGGAACATCCATCCAGTCGCGAAAAGTACCCTGAGTTGCATGAGCGTACTCACGAGCGCCTGTTGTTCGCCAACGGCAACGCCACTCAGCAGTTGATCGAGGCCAGTCAGTTTGTGATCACGCTGAACTCGACAGTTGGCCTGGAAAGCATCCTCCTGGGTAAGTCGGTGATGACTTTGGGGCAGGCGTTTTTCAATATCGAGGGGCTGGTAGTGCATGCGGATAACGCCGATCAGGTGGTCGAGCTGGCGCGCACATTCCCGCATTGGCCACTTGATGCGCGCCTGCGGCGTAACTTTCTCCATTATCTGTCTGAACACTACTGCATCAAGGGTGGCTGGAAAAACGCCGACAAGGCCCAGCTGCAGAGGGTCGCCAATCGTATGCTGAGTAAAGTCGAGTGCTGACAGGAATGAAGAAACTTATCGGTAAGGATGTCCTGACAGTGTGGGCATCCATCGGTCTTCTCGTGCTCCTGTGTGGGGCTTGGGTATTGCCAGACAGCAAGCGGTATCACCAGTTGTTGATTTTCCTGCTGTGGCTGCCTGCCTTGTTGGCGCTGTTTCATCGGGATTTTCGCCTGATGCTCAAGCATCCGGAGTGCGTCCTCTTTGCTATTTTCGTAGCCTGGACGTTT
This sequence comes from Pseudomonas sp., assembly GCF_050739655.1. Taxonomy (GTDB): domain Bacteria; phylum Pseudomonadota; class Gammaproteobacteria; order Pseudomonadales; family Pseudomonadaceae; genus Aquipseudomonas. The sequence continues at coordinate 16,873 of NZ_JBOIBY010000573.1, forward strand.
CTGGTGCTGATGGTCGAGGGTGGCAATAACATCGTCGGCAAAAGCAAGGTGACGCTCTATGTCGCTCTTACCCTCTTGGGCGTGCTACTGGCAGCGCAGAACCGAAAATGGCGATTCGAGTCCATGCTTCTGGGCGCATCGATTCTGGGTGGTTTTTTTGCTTTGGCTTCCTGGATCTACTTTTATGAAGTATTCGCTCAACCTTTTAATGGCAGGCTGATTGCCATTGGTTTGTGGGACACTGCGATCATGGCCGCGCATGCGGTGGGCGCCTTGCTGATTCTTGGCGTCTTTACGTTGCAGACCCGGCGCTTGAGTGCCTGGGCGATGGTGTCGCTGCTGATTCCAGCGCTGGGGTACGCATTTTTCCTGGGCTTCAGCCAAACCCGCGGTGTATGGATCGGCTTGCTTGCCTGTCTCCTGATGATGGGCCTGGCGCGTCCATCGCGCATGGGCGCCGGGCTGATCGTTCTGGTGGCCGTGGGGTTGGCATCCATTGCTGTAATCAAGCCGGAAATCCTCTTGCAGCGTGGCGTTTCCTACCGTCCCGAACTATGGAGCGGTGGCGTTAAGCTGATGCGCGATCACTGGATGATGGGGTTGGGGTTCCATGAATACCTGATTCCTGTACCGTCAATCGGAGAGAACTTCAAACATCCCCATAATCTGTTCCTGGATATTGGCGTGCGCCTCGGTGTGCCTGGGTTGCTGCTGTTCGGCTGGCTGTGGCTGACAGTTGGGTGGCGTGGCTGGGTTACCCGTGCGCAGCCTCTTGGGCAGGTGTTGCTGGCACTCTGGGTATTTTCGGGGACGTCATTATTGACCGATGGCATTGGGCTATGGCTCAAGCCCAATGCGGATTGGTTGATCACCTGGCTGCCGATTGCCTTGAGTATCGTGTTGGCTGCTCGAGGGAGCGATGAAGCCAGGGACTGGGCCAGGAGCGATTCAGCCCCCGTAAGCTCCAGGCCGTGAGGCGAGGTGCTGACGCTGCGTTTTTCCGGCGCCTCGTCCTTGCTTGGCCGATGTTGTAATTTGTTCGCTGTTACAATCCCCAGCTTGTCTGTCTTTTTCAAACGTACGAGGCGCACCGAATGGCCAGTTCCGACCAGCAATCGAGCATGAAGATTTATCTGCGGTTGCTGAAATACGTGCTCCCGTACTGGGGCGCTTTCGCCCTCAGTATTGTCGGCTTCGTGCTATTTGCATCCAGCCAGCCGATGCTGGCGGACATGCTCAAGCATTTTCTCGATGCCTTGCAAAAACCCGATGACACCAAGTTTCTGGGTGTATCGCTGGTGCTGGGCGTGCCGTTGTTGATCGTGCTGATTGCGGTCTACCAGGGTGTCGGTTCATTTCTGGGTAACTACTACCTGGCCAAGGTTGCCCGCGGCGTGGTCCACGACCTGCGCTGCGCATTGTTCGACAACCTGTTGACTCTTCCTAACCGCTACTTTGACAACCATAACTCAGGTCATCTGATTTCCCGCATAACCTATAACGTGACCATGGTCACCGGCGCCGCCACCGATGCGATCAAGGTGGTGATCCGTGAAGGCCTGACGGTGGTGTTTCTGATGGGTTACCTGCTGTACAGCAACTGGAAAATGACCCTGGTATTGCTGGCGATTTTGCCCATCATCGCGATTTTGGTCAGTAGCGCGAGCAAGAAATTCCGCAAGCAAAGCAAGAAAATCCAGGTGGCAATGGGTGATGTGACCCACGTCGCTTCGGAGACCATTCAGGGCTATCGCGTGGTTCGCAGCTTTGGCGGTGAAACTTACGAAAGGGAGCGGTTCCACAACGCTAGCGCCGACAATATGAACCGCAGCCTTGGCATGACCCGCACCCAGTCGATCTATACCCCGGTGCTGCAATTGGTGATCTACATCGGCATGGCCGTGTTGATGTACCTGGTGCTTTACCTTCGTGGTGATGCGTCCGCTGGCGAACTGATTGCCTACATCACTGCAGCCGGTCTGCTGCCCAAGCCTATTCGTCAGTTATCTGAAGTCAGCGCCACGATCCAGAAGGGTTTGGCCGGTGCCGAGAGCATCTTCGAGCAACTTGACGAAGAACCGGAAGTCGATACGGGCACCAGGGAGATGGCACGTGTCAGTGGTCGCCTTGAAGTGCGTAACCTGAGCTTCCAGTATCCGGGCACCGAGAAGGTCGTGCTTAACGATATTTCCTTTACCGCTGAAGAAGGCCAGATGGTCGCTCTGGTGGGGCGTTCGGGCAGCGGCAAATCGACCCTGGCCAACCTGATTCCGCGTTTCTATCACCACGATAAGGGTCAGATCCTGCTCGATGGTGCGGATGTCGAGGAATACAAGCTGACCAATCTGCGTCGTCACATTGCTCTGGTGAGCCAGCAGGTCACCCTGTTCAACGACACTGTCTCCAACAACATCGCCTACGGCGACCTCGCGGGCACGCCGATCGAGGACGTGCGCAAGGCTGCCGAAGATGCCTATGCCGCCGAGTTCATCGAGCAAATGCCCGAAGGCTACGACACCCTGGTAGGTGAAAATGGCGTGCTGCTCTCCGGTGGTCAGCGCCAGCGTCTGGCGATTGCGCGGGCACTGCTCAAGAATGCGCCATTGCTGATCCTCGATGAGGCCACTTCGGCTCTCGACACCGAATCGGAGCGTCACATTCAGGCGGCCTTGGATCAAGTGATGAAGGGCCGCACCACGCTGGTGATTGCTCACCGCTTGTCGACCATCGAGAAGGCTGACCTGATCCTGTTGATGGACCAAGGGCGCATCGTCGAGCGCGGCACCCACGCCGAGTTGCTGGCGTTGAACGGCTTCTACGCACGCCTGCACGAAAAGGATTTCGTCGAAGGCACCGACGAGGCGATAACGGAGTCTCACGTTTGATTTTGAGTTACTGGCGGGCCTGGCGAGAAAGCGGTTGGACTCCTATTGATGCCACCGAGTACGCCCAGGCCTGGCAACAGTTTGGCGGTAGCGTGGCGACTCATCCGCACGTGGTTGAGCGTCTGGCTGGGCTGGCAGGCATCGCGGTGCGTTATCTGGGTTGGTTCGTCGATGGTGAACTATGCGCTGCGATGCCGACCTGGGGTCGTCATGTGGCCTTGTCCAAAGATGTACTCAAGCGTGAAGGCAAACGTGGCCTGTTCGATCTTGGCAATGCCGAGATTATTTTGCCGGTCGCCGAAGGCGCCCAGGTACGTATGCGGCATCGCGCGCGTTATGTGTCCGAACTTAATGCGCAATGCGTCACGGGTCTCTCTGAGCAGCCTGAAGGGCTGGCACTGGCCCGTGAGCCCGAAGACTACAGCAAGAAATTTCGCTACAACCAGCGCCGGGAGCAGCGTTTGCTGGAGGAGGCGGGTGGCACCATCCGGCCGATGCTGGAACTGAGCGCCAGCGAACAGGCGACTATCTATGCCGATCTGTTTCAGCGTCGCTGGAACTTCGCGGCACCGGGCAAGGCACATCTGGCTGAAGTGTTCGGCATGTTGCGTGAGTTCATGACCGGGTCCCTGATCTACCTGAACGACGAGCCGGTTGCGATCCAGATTCTGTACCGGGTCGAGGCGCCCAAGTGGGTTAGCCTTGAGTACATCAACGGTGGTGTCGACCCGCAAAACCGCGAGTTCAGCCCCGGCAGTGTGCTCAGTTTCGTCAACACCCAAGCCGCGTGGGAGCAGGCCCGAGCAGTGGGCAAACCGCTGCGCTACTCGTTCGGCCGCGCCGATCGCGAATACAAGGATCGCTGGTGTCATCGAGTTCCGGTCTACCAGGTTTGAGCGAGGACAGGCAGTCATGAGCGCACGCAAGCAACAACTGCTTAAACGCCATCGCCAGCGCAAACGCGTGGTGCTGATCGGTGCACTGTCGGCTGCATTGCTATTTGGCATTTTTGTCGCGTGGTGGCCGTTGCCCCTGCTCCTGATGCTGGGCTGGGTCGCCCATGAAGCCTGGTTCAGCGACCATCTTTTCTATGCCCCGGGCGACGATTATCGTTATGACTTTCCGGCGGGTACGCCACAGTTGCCAGTCACTCTGGTCGATGGTGTCTTGCGAGTGTCCGGCGACTTCAGCGTGGCACAAACCCTGGTTCTGCAAGTGCGGGTCGAGAGCCACTGGCTGGGTCGCTTCCTTGATCCTCAGGTATGGATCGGTGACGACCGTCAGGACTTGGAGCGCGGGGTCGCGGGGGAGCGTTTTCTCAATCTGTCCGGTCAAGGTTCGGCGCTTGCAGCCGGGACCCTGACGTTGCGTGGCCGCTTTTGCAGCGTGGCGCCGCAGGCAAACCTGTACGTGCTGAGCAACCCGGATTTTGGCCAACAGCGCCTGCTGATCATCGCCCCGCATGCCGATGACGCCGAATTGGCGGCTTTCGGTCTCTACAGCCGTACGTCCGAGGTCGCTATCGTCACGCTGACCCAAGGGGAGATCGAGGCCGAAAACTACCGCGAGATGGGCCTGGACACCGCTCAGGCCGCCCGACTCAAAGGGCGTCTGCGCAGTTGGGACAGCCTGGCGGTGCCGCTGTGGGGCGGGGTGCCGCAACAGCAGTGTGTGCAATTGGGTTACTACTGCCTGCAGCTGAGTGCGATGGGGCAGCAGCCGGACAAAAGCTTCGGGTCCCGGGAGTCGGGGGAGAGCGATATACGCGCAGTCCGTCGGCACAATGCACTGAGCCTGCCGGGAGATGTCGATGGCCAGCCCCATTGGCACAACCTGGTCGCTGATCTGGCCCACCTGCTTGAGCATCACCGGCCCGACGCGGTGCTGACTCCCCATCCCGAACTGGATCCCCACAGCGATCATGTCGCCAGCACTCGCGCCTTGATGGAGGCGATTGAGCTCAGTAAATGGCGCCCGCCCACTCTGCTGCTCTATGCCAATCACTTGCATGACAACGATCGCTGGCCAATGGGGCCGGCCGGTTATGGCATTGCCCTTCCACCGACCATCGAGGCATTGCCGGCCGATGGGTTGTGGAGCCCGTTGCTGGATGCGCAAACCCGCATGGACAAAGCCATGGCCTTGGGCATGCAGCACGACTTGCAAGGGCGACCACCGCTTAAAAGACGTCTGCGCCGGTTGATTCAGCGGCTGTTGGCTGGACGTCGATGGCCCCGTACCGGCGAAGACGAATTCTTTCGCAAGGCAGTGCGCAGGCACGAACTTTTCTGGGTGCGTCCGCTCGATGCCCCTCTAGAGGATGATCGTCGCTGAGCATCTTTGCTCGCGTGCGGTCGCACTCTTTCGCTATGTTATTATCCGCGACGCTTTTATTGCCCCTGGAGTTTCCATGAAGTTATCCATGCCACGATTCGATCAGGCCCCTGTCCTGGTGGTCGGCGATGTCATGCTCGACCGTTACTGGCATGGTGGCACCTCACGGATCTCCCCTGAGGCGCCGGTACCGGTCGTCAAGGTCGATCACATCGAGGACCGCCCGGGCGGTGCCGCCAACGTTGCGTTGAACATTGCCGCCCTTGGCGCGCCGGCCTCATTGGTCGGTGTGACCGGTGACGATGAAGCCGCCGACAGCCTGGCCAACAGCCTAAAGGGTGCCGGTGTACGCGCGTTGTTCCAGCGCATTGCGCACCAGCCGACCATCGTCAAGTTGCGGGTCATGAGCCGTCACCAGCAGCTGTTGCGTATCGACTTCGAAGAACCCTTTGCCACTGATGCCCTGGAGTTGTCGGTACAAGTTGACGAGTTGCTCGAAGGCATCAAGGTCCTGGTGCTGTCCGACTACGGCAAAGGCGCGCTGAAAAATCATCAGGTGCTGATCCAGGCTGCGCGTGCCCGTGGCATTCCGGTGCTGGCCGACCCCAAGGGCAAGGATTTTTCGATCTACCGCGGTGCGAGTCTGATCACGCCGAACCTCAGCGAGTTCGAAACCATCGTCGGTGGTTGCGCCGATGAGCACGAACTGGTGAGCAAGGGCGCGCAGTTGATGCACGACCTGGATCTGGGTGCCTTGCTGGTGACCCGCGGCGAACACGGCATGACGTTGCTGCGTCCGGATCATCCGGCAATGCACCTGCCGGCCCGCGCCCGCGAAGTGTTCGACGTGACGGGTGCCGGCGATACGGTGATTTCCACGCTGGCGGCGGCGATTGCTGCAGGTGAGGAGCTTCCACACGCGGTGGGCCTGGCCAATCTGGCGGCGGGCATCGTGGTCGGCAAGCTCGGTACGGCAGCCATCAGCGCGCCAGAGTTGCGACGCGCCATCCAGCGCGAAGAAGGCTCGGAACGCGGTGTGCTGGGTCTTGAACAACTGTTGCTGGCGGTCGACGATGCGCGTGCGCATAACGAGAAGATCGTGTTCACCAACGGTTGCTTCGACATCCTGCATGCGGGTCACGTGACTTATCTGGAACAGGCGCGCGCCCAGGGTGATCGCCTGATCGTTGCAATCAACGACGATGCGTCGGTCAGCCGCCTGAAAGGGCCGGGGCGTCCGATCAACAGTGTCGACCGGCGAATGGCAGTGCTGGCTGGATTGGGCGCCGTGGACTGGGTGATCAGCTTCCCGGAAGGCACCCCGGAAAACCTGCTGCGGGAAGTCAAACCGGACGTGCTGGTCAAGGGCGGTGACTACGGGATCGATCAAGTGGTCGGTGCGGACATCGTGACCGCTTACGGCGGAACCGTGAAGGTGTTGGGGCTGGTGGAAAACAGCTCCACGACTGCGATCGTCGAGAAGATCCGCAAGTCCGAGTGACGCCATAAAAGATCGCAGCCTTCGGCAGCTCCTACAGGAAAAACACGTTCTCCTGTAGGAACTGCCGGAGGCTGCGATCTTTTGCTTTCAAGAGTTCACTTTCCTGCGCGGCACCATCTTCTTCAGCAACTGTTTTGCCTTCCCGCCCAGCAGTGTCAGCCCAGAGTTCTTCTCCGGCGGTGTCAGGCCTTGCTGTCGCACCCAATCCTTCCAACGAATCCGCTCATCCTTCACCAGCCAGCCTTCCTGTCGGGCAAAACTCTCGGCCAGGTACAGCCCGCGTGTGCTCGCGGGATGTAGCTGATCCTTTTTCAAGGTGTAGAGCTCGGCCAGTGGGTGGCCGTCCTGCAAGGGCATCAGGTACAGATCGGGGCGCTTGCGATCCAGGCGTGCCACCAGTTGATCGCCTTCCAGGCGCTCGTCGACGTGGAACAGGCTCAGGGATTTGGTCTCTTTGGGAACGTCCAGGCGCAGGTCATAGATCAACTGCAACGATGCCGTCGGCAAATGCACATAGGCCCGAGGCCGCTCGATCAACGGCAGCTTGGCGCAGCGCACCGGTCGCGCCGAGCCGGACAGCGACGACAGGCGAAACGGCATTGCTTCGCGGTAATGCAGGGCGGATGAGTAGGGCGCGGGCAGCCAGGTATCGTGGAAGCGCCCGCCGAGCCAGCCTTCGGGTGTTTCCAGCAGGCATTCTTCGGCAATTTCCTGGATTGCTGTGTGCAGCGGCAGGTTCAGTTCATGGGCCGGCACGTATCCGGAAATGAGCTTGAGCACCACGTCGCCACGATCCTGTCGACGCTGGCGCACCAATACCCAGTAATCACGGTTCTGCCAATGCAGCGTCAGGCGGACCGACACCCCGAGATTGGCCAGTTCCAGGGCAAAACGCTCAGGGTCGGCGACGGTCACCGGGCGACGACGTTGCAGGGTCTGGGAGAAGTTCAACGGCCTCCCGACGCTCTGATAAGTCAGGCCTTCGGGAGTCGCTTCGACGAATAACGGCAGGGTCTTGAAGTTGCTCGGGTTCTTTCTTATGAGCGTACGCGGCATGTCGGCTCCTGCTTAAGGCCGCGTGGGGCGGCATCAGTTGCTACGTAGGACCTGGGCAACGGTTGCGACGTTGTGGGCAAGGTGCAGCGGGTTGATCGTCCCGACAATAGCACTGGCCACACCCGGATGTTCAAACAGCAACTCGAAACTGGCGCGCACCGGGTCCACGCCTGGGCTCAGGCATACATGACCACTGGCGAGGGCTTTTTTGACCAGAATGGCTTTGCCGTGAGCAGCAGCATAGTCAATCACGGCCTTCTCGGTTTGCTCGTTGAGATTGTAGGTGACCATCGCGCAATCACCTTGCTCCAGAGCCTTCAAACCACCTTCGACGGTTTTTCCGGAAAAACCGAACCCACGAATCTTGCCCTCGGCCTTGAGCGCGGCGAGGGTCCCATAGACTTCGCAGTCGTTGAGGATCGCCAGATCGTTGCCATCGGAGTGCACCAGCACCAGATCGATAAAGTCGGTTTCCAGACGCTGCAGGCTGCGTTCCACCGAGAGCCGAGTATGGGCAGCGCTGAAATCGTGGCGGGACTGGCCGTCGGCAAACTCTTCGCCGACCTTGCTGACGATCACCCAGTCCTGACGCTGGCCACGCAGCAGCGGACCAAGGCGCTCTTCGCTTCGACCATAAGCGGGTGCGGTGTCGATCAGGTTGATGCCCAGGTCGCGGGTGAGCTTGAGCAGCATCCGTGCTTCATCGTCGTCGGGGATCTGGAAGCCGTTGGGGTATTTCACCCCTTGGTCACGGCCGAGTTTTACCGTGCCCAGGCCCAGAGGCGAAACCAGCAGGCCGGTGCTGCCCAGCGGGCGATGCAGGTCGTGCAGGGTTGGCTGTCTCATGGTAGCAATTGCTCCCAGGCTGGGACGCCCATCGGTGGCTTCGGCAGCGGCGGCAGAGTGTCAGCCGGGCCGGGTTGAATACCATCGCGGGCAAGGCTTGAGATAACCCGGTCGGCGAAGTCTGGCGCCAGGGCCAGTTTGGTTGGCCAGCCCACCAGCAAGCGACCTTCTTCGGCGAGGAACGCATTGTCGGGACGGGTGAGACCTGATTGCAACGGCTCGGCGCGATCCACCCGCAAGGTGGCCCATTGCACAGTGCTCAGGTCGATCCATGGCAACAGCTGACCGAGTTCTTTCTGCGCCGTGGCGATTTGCTCGGCAGGCTCACGGGCCACACCCTCGGATTCGGCAATATCGCCGCCCATGTACCAGACCCACTGGCCATCGGCGGCCGGGTGTGTGGTGACGGTAATGCGCGGCTTGGTGCCGCCGCCCAGGCAGTGGGCGTACAGCGGTTTGAGGCTCGGACCTTTGGCAATGATCATGTGCAACGGACGCCGTTGCATGGCGGGCTGGGTGAGCCCCAGGGTTTCGAGTAATGCAGCCGTTCCGGCGCCAGCGCTCAAGACGATACGTTGGGCACGGATTTCACGCTCGTCTACCTTGAGGCCGACCAGAACGCCACCTTCCAGCAGCGGTTCGATCTTCTGACCGGCGAGCAAACCGTCACCCGCCAGATCCGCCAGGCACTGGATCAGGCTCGGCACGTCGATCACCAGTTCCGCCAGGCGATAGACCTTGCCCTTGAAGCGTTTGTCTTGCAGGGCGGGCGGCAATTGGTCGCCTTTGACCTGGTCGACACGGCCGCGCACGGCTTTGCTGGCGAAGAAACTGGTGAGGTTGCCGGCGAGGGTGCCGGGGGACCAGAGGTAGTGGGCTTCGGACAACAGGCGTACGCCGGACAGGTCCAGCTCACCGCTGCCGGCCAGCGCTTCACGCCAGCGACGGGGCATGTCGGCAATGGCTTCCGAAGCGCCGGTCAGGGCGCCATGCAACGCGTATTTGGCGCCGCCATGGATGATGCCCTGGGATTTGACGGTCTGTCCGCCGCCGAGGGTGGCGCTTTCCACCAGCACGGTCGAAAAGCCCTGGCGGCGCAGACGCGCGTTCAGCCAGAGGCCTGCGACACCAGCGCCGACGATCAGAACGTCGGTGGAAATAACGGTTGGCATGCAACGACCTCAGTGTTTTAAGCGAAGCTGCAAGTTTCAAGCTTCAAGCTTCAAGCTGCAAGCAAGAGCCGGAGAATATCCCTCTTGAAGCTTGAAGCTTGAAGCTCGTAGCTGCTCCTAATGCCCCGCAGTCTTGGAGAACAGCTGAATCACCACAACCCCGAGCACAATCAACGCCATCCCCAGCATCGCCGGCACATCCAGCTTCTGCCCGTAGATAAACAGCGCAGCGACGCTGACCATCACGATGCCCATGCCGGCCCAGACCGCGTAGGCGACGCCTACTGGCACACTGCGCACCACAAGGGTCAGCATCCAGAAGGCAATCCCATAACCGAGAATCACCAGGATCAGCGGCAACGGGGTGCTGATGCCTTTGACCGCTTTCATCGAAACAGTGGCAATCACTTCGGCGCAGATGGCAATGGCCAGGTAGTAGTAAGCGGTCATGGGTCAATCCTCGTATGAAGTGTTGCTCTCTGAGGCGGCATTTTAGAGATTCATCAGATGCGGTAAAGTCATTACCTATCTGATTTGAAGATGGGTTGTGCCATGAATACGCAATGGAATCTGGAACAATTGCGCCTGTTTGTCAGCGTAGCGGAGCGACATTCGTTCTCCGCCGTGGCACGGGATCAGCGCAAGGCGCAATCGGCGGTCAGCAGTTCGATAGCGATGCTGGAAGAAGACCTGGGTGTCAGCCTGTTCGACCGCAGCAGCGGCCGACAGCCGAAACTCACTGAGGCCGGCAATGCGCTACTGGAAGAGGCCCGTGAAGTGCTGCGCCAATGCGAGCGCCTCAATGGTCGGGCGCTGGCACTGATGCGTGGGCAGGAGGCTCGCTTGCGCGTGGCGCAGGACGAGGCAATGCCTTATCAGCCGATCATCGAAAGCTTTGAGGCCCTGGCAGAAAAATTCCCCAGCCTTGAAGTGCAATTGACCAGCGCGGCCCAAGGCGATGTTGCGCGCAAACTGGTGGAGCGGCGTGCCGATTTGGGGCTGCTGTTCTTTCATGACCAGATCCCCGAAGCGCTGGAGCGGCGGGTACTGGGCAGCGTCGAGATGGTCACAGTGTGTGGCAAGGATCATCCGCTGGCGGGCAAGGGAGCGGTGGATTACCAGCAACTGGCGCAGCATCGGCAGCTGTTGATGGCCACCGAATCGAGCATTTACCCCGGCAGCGAACCCGCCAGCCCGCAAGTCTGGCGCGCCGACAGTTTCTACGTGATGGCGGAATGGCTGGTGCGCGGTCTCGGTTGGGCCTGGTTGCCGCGCCATGTGGTGCAGTACCCGACGTATCAGAACCAGATGGTTGAGCTGGTCAGTGAATGGACCCCGCCGGCGTTGGTGGTGGAGTTGGTCTGGCGTCGTGATGAGCCGCTCGGCCCGGCCGCTCGCTGGCTTGCCGAACGTTTTGCCGTGCACTTGCAGGCGATCGGCGAGAAAAGCCGATAAACTCCGCCGCCATGAATAGAACTCTCTACACCGCGCTGTTTTATCTGGGGCTGCCACTGGTAGCGATTCGGCTATGGCTGCGGGCGCGCAAGGCGCCGGCGTATGCCAAGCGCATTGGCGAGCGCTTCTCCTATGGGATGCCGGCGATGAAACCCGGTGGTATCTGGGTGCACGCGGTATCAGTGGGCGAAAGCATTGCCGCCGCGCCGATGATTCGCGCCTTGCTGCAACGTTATCCACAGCTGCCAATCACCGTGACCTGCATGACGCCGACCGGTTCGGAGCGCATCCAGGCGTTGTTTGCCAATGAACCGCGCATCCAGCACTGCTACTTGCCGTATGACTTGCCGTGCGCCGCGAAGCGATTGCTGGATCGGGTTCAGCCCAGGCTGGCGGTGATCATGGAAACCGAACTTTGGCCCAATCACATTCATGAATGCGCCAAGCGTGGAATTCCCGTGGCGCTAGCCAATGCGCGACTGTCCGAGCGCTCGGCTAGAGGCTACGGTCGTTTCCACAAGCTGACCCGACCCATGCTTGCCGAGATGAGTCTTTTCGCGGTGCAGACCGAAGCCGAAGCCCAGCGCTTCCGTGACTTGGGCGCTCGGTCGGAAACCGTTGAAGTCACGGGCTCGATCAAGTTCGACCTGACCATCGACCCGCAACTGCTTCAGCGTGCCCGCGAGTTGCGCGAGCAGTGGCAGGCCCAGGATCGCCCGGTGTGGATCGCTGCCAGCACCCACGATGGCGAGGACGAGGTGGTGCTGGCGGCTCACCGTCAGTTGCTGAGCAGCCATCCCGATGCGTTGTTGATTCTGGTGCCGCGCCATCCCGAGCGTTTCAATTCGGTTTTCGAGCTGTGTCGCCAGCAGGGTTTCGCCACGGTCCGACGCTCCAGTGGCGAACCGGTTACTGCCACCACTTCGGTGTTGCTCGGCGACACCATGGGTGAATTGCTGTTTCTCTATGCGCTGGCCGATAGTGCGTTCGTGGGCGGCAGCCTGGTGCCCAACGGCGGGCATAACCTGCTGGAACCTGCGGCCCTGGCCAAACCGGTCTTGAGCGGCCCGCACCTGTTCAACTTCCTCGAAATCGCCGCGCAGTTACGCAGCGCCGGAGCGTTGCAGGAAGTCGAGGATGCCGAAGGTTTGGCGGTGGCCGTGCAGCGTCTGTTTGAACTGCCGCGCGATGCGCAGCGAATGGCAGAGGCGGGTTTGACCGTGATGCGCCGCAATCAGGGTGCGTTGCAGCGATTGCTGGATGGGTTGGGACAGTTGATCGACCGTTAAATTTGGGTGGCGCGGCGCATACGAACCTGTAGGAGCAAAGCTTGCTCGCGATAGCGATCTCAAGGGCGCCATCGCCGGCAAGCCGTGCTCCTGCAGGGTTTATTGGCCCGGACGTGCTTTCAACTGCTCAGCCGCGGCCTTGGCCAGATCCGGTGGCAGGAAGTCCTTGTCCGGGTTGTAGTCGGCCTTGAGCCAGCGGGCCAGGTCTTGCAGATCCCCCGGGTTCAACGTGCCGGCCTGTTGCTTCAGGCGCAGGTTGTCGAGGATGTAGTCGTAGCGGGTGTTGTTGTAGTCGCGCACCGAGGTGTACAGCGAACGCTGCGCATCCAGCACGTCGACGATGTTTCGCGTGCCCACCTGATACCCGATTTCGGTCGCTTCCACCGCGCTCTGGTTAGAGATGATCGACTGCTTGCGCGCCTGAACCTGCTCGACATCGGTGTTGACCGCGCGGTGCAGGTCGCGGGTATTTTCGACGATTTGCCGGCGCAGGGATTCGCGTTGCTGTTCGGTCTGGTCCAGTTGGGAGTACGACTGACGCACTTGGGAGTTGATCAGGCCGCCGCTGTAGATCGGGATGTTCAGTTGCAGGCCGATCGAGGATTGCTCGACGTCACCCTTGTACGGTTGGCCGAAGGCGCTCGGGTTGCTGAAACCCAGTGCATCGTTGTCGCCTTTTTCGTACTTCGCCACCGCATCGAGGGTCGGTGCGTGACCGGCCTTGCGCTGCTTGAGGGTTTGCTCGGCGGCGCTGACGGCGTAGTTGCTGGCCAACAGATTGAGGTTCTGCCTGGCCGCGGTTTCGACCCAGGCCTTGGCATCGTTTGGCGCTGGCGGCAGGATCGGCAAATTATGGGAAATGCCCCAGATGGCGTTGTACCGACGGTTGGTCAGGGTAACCAGCGCTTCGAATGCATCATCCACCTGGCGCTGCGCGACGATCCGGTTGGCGCGTGCGGTGTCGTAGCTGGCTTGTGAGTTCAAGACGTCGGTCTTGTCCGAGAGGCCGACATCGAAGCGCTCGTTGGACTGATCCAGCTGACGTTTGAACGCGGCTTCTTCGGCTTTGGTCGAGGCCAGGTTGTCCTGGCTGCGCAACACGTTGAAGTAGCTGTCGGCGGTTTGCAGGATCAGGTTCTGCTCGGTCGCCGAGAGTTGCAGGGCGGCCTGCTCGTTGACGTCCTTGGCGGCCTGGAACTGGAACCAGCGATCGGCACGAAACAACGGCTGCGCCAGGGTCGCCTGGTAGGAATGAGCATTGCGGTTGGCCGTGGCTGAAGGCTGATCGATCGAGGTGCGAACGCTGGTTACATCCGCACCACCTGACAGGTTGGGCAAGAGTCCGGCGCGAGCCTGGGGCACGACTTCTTTCTGGGCGCCATATTGGGCGACGGCTGCGGCGAGGTCGGCGTTGTTGTCCACCGCTTCCTGATAGACGCTGACCAGATCGTTTTTGGTCGATACGGGCGTTTCTGCTGCCCAGGCCATTCCATTGGACGCACAAGACACGGCAACGGCCAGTGAGAGTTTGCGCAGCATAGGCGATCCCTAGTAAAAATATTACACAAGTAATTTGAGCGCCAAGGCTAAGGCGCGGCACGTGCAGCGTCAATGCGCAGCTTGGCGGTGCGAGTGTAGTTGGCCATTGGAGCGGCAACAATCTCGCCGTTCCCGGTAAATATGCCATTCATCATGGTGTTTGCAGCGGTGTTGGCGTTCTATGCCGGTTGTGTCTAGACTGGCCGGGTTCTTGTCGGGGTGCCTTGCTATGAGGCTGAGATCGAATAATTTCGGATCCCGTTGAACCTGATCAGGTTAGCGCCTGCGTAGGGAACAAGATTTCTCGTCACCCGGCGAGTCCTCTTGTGCTTCGTCCGGGAAATTGTTCGACAATCGAACGCTCCTCCGTGTGACGACGCACAGCACCAGTCCTGGTGCGTCCGTGCCTTTCAGGTTCTGCTCCGACAATCCACTGCCTGGATGCTGTCTGGAGAGCCCGTGATGACCACAAAAGCAAAAAACGCGATCAACCTGAGTGAATCGGCCAAGGTCGACGAACAGTCGGTTCAACCCTTTACCCGTTCGCAAAAAGTCTACGTCCAGGGTTCTCGCCCGGACATCCGTGTGCCAATGCGGGAAATCACCCTGGACGTCACGCCGACCGACTTCGGTGGCGAAATCAATGCGCCGGTGACCGTCTATGACACGTCGGGTCCGTACACCGACCCCAACGTCGTGATCGACGTGCGCAAAGGCCTGGGCGATGTGCGTTCGGCATGGATCGACGACCGTGGCGACACCGAGCGCCTGAGCGGCCTGAGCTCGAACTTCGGCCAGGAACGCCTCGCCGATCCGGAACTGACCAAGCTACGTTTTGCCCACGTGAACAACCCGCGCCGCGCCAAGACCGGGGCCAACGTCAGCCAGATGCACTACGCGCGCAAAGGCATCATCACCGCCGAGATGGAATACGTCGCCATCCGCGAAAACATGAAGCTGCAAGAGGCCCGCGCCGCCGGCCTGTTGAAGCAGCAGCACGCCGGCCACAGCTTTGGCGCGAACATCCCGAAAGAAATCACCGCTGAGTTCGTCCGCGAGGAAATCGCCCGCGGTCGCGCGATCATTCCTGCCAACATCAACCACACCGAACTGGAACCGATGATCATCGGCCGTAACTTCCTGGTGAAGATCAACGGCAACATCGGCAACAGCGCCCTGGGCTCGTCCATCGAAGAGGAAGTGGCGAAACTCACCTGGGGTATTCGCTGGGGTTCGGACACGGTCATGGACCTGTCCACCGGCAAGCACATTCACGAAACCCGCGAGTGGATCATCCGCAATTCGCCGGTGCCTATCGGTACCGTGCCGATCTACCAGGCGCTGGAGAAGGTCAATGGCGTCGCCGAAGACCTGACCTGGGAGCTGTTCCGCGACACGCTGATCGAACAGGCCGAACAGGGCGTCGACTACTTCACCATCCACGCCGGCGTGCTGTTGCGCTATGTGCCGATGACCGCCAAACGCGTGACCGGCATCGTTTCCCGTGGTGGTTCGATCATGGCCAAGTGGTGCCTGGCGCACCACAAGGAGAACTTCCTCTACACCCACTTCGACGAAATCTGCGAAATCATGAAGGCCTACGACGTCAGCTTCTCGCTGGGCGATGGCTTGCGTCCGGGCTCGATTGCCGACGCCAACGATGAAGCGCAGTTCGGCGAACTGGAAACCCTCGGCGAATTGACCAAGATTGCCTGGAAACACGACGTGCAGTGCATGATCGAAGGCCCGGGTCACGTGCCTATGCAACTGATCAAAGAGAACATGGACAAGCAGCTGGAGTGCTGCGACGAGGCGCCGTTCTACACCCTCGGCCCGCTGACCACCGACATTGCGCCGGGCTACGACCACATTACCTCCGGTATCGGTGCGGCGATGATCGGCTGGTTCGGTTGCGCCATGCTCTGCTATGTGACACCAAAAGAGCACTTGGGCCTGCCGAACAAGGATGACGTGAAGACCGGGATCATCACCTACAAGATCGCCGCACACGCCGCCGATCTGGCCAAGGGACATCCGGGTGCGCAGATCCGCGACAATGCCTTGAGCAAGGCGCGCTTCGAATTCCGTTGGGAAGACCAGTTCAACCTGGGCCTGGATCCGGACACCGCTCGTTCGTATCACGATGAGACGTTGCCGAAGGATTCGGCCAAGGTCGCGCATTTCTGCTCCATGTGCGGGCCGAAGTTCTGCTCGATGAAGATCACCCAGGAAGTGCGCGAGTACGCGGCCAACCAACGGATCGAAGCGGTCGACGTGGATGTCGCCCAAGGCATGGCCGAACAGGCCGAGCGCTTCAAGCAGGAAGGCAGTCAGCTGTACCAGAAAGTTTGATCTGACCCGAGGTCGGCGGTGTCAGCACCGCCGCCATCGCGGGCAAGCCCGCTCCCACAGTGTTTCGCGTCGTACACAGAAATTGTGTTCAGCAAGGAACCTTGTGGGAGCGGGCTTGCCCGCGATGACGATCGAAATAACAATAAATGTCCCTCTGAGATAACACCCTTGAGCATTCAACCCAGTACTTACTCACCAGATATCGCGGTGCCGATCGACAAGCGTGTGTTCGGCGGCCGCGACCTGTTTTCCCTGTGGTTCTCCCTCGGCATCGGCCTGATGGTCCTGCAGACCGGCGCTCTGTTGGCGCCTGGCCTGGGGCTGTCCGGCTCGTTGCTGGCCATTTTCCTTGGCACGCTGGTCGGCGTTCTGTTGCTGGCCGCCGTCGGCGTGATCGGCAGTGACACCGGCCTGTCGTCCATGGCTGCACTCAAGCTCAGCCTCGGCGCCAAAGGTGCAAGCCTGCCGGCCGTACTGAACTTGCTGCAGCTGATCGGATGGGGCTCGTTCGAGATCATCGTCATGCGCGATGCCGCCAGTCTGCTGGGCGCAAAAGCCTTCAGCGAAGGCAGCCTGTTATCCAACCCGGTGCTGTGGACGCTGTTTTTCGGTGCGCTGGCGACCTTGCTGGCCGTCAGCGGTCCATTGACCTTCGTGCGTCAGATCCTGCGTAAATGGGGTATCTGGCTGCTGCTGGCCGCGTGCATCTGGCTGACCTGGAACCTGTTCGCCAAGGCTGACCTGGCCGCGTTGTGGGCGCAGGCCGGTGATGGCTCGATGCCGTTTGCCGTGGGCTTCGACATCGCCATCGCCATGCCGCTGTCATGGTTGCCGCTGATTGCCGACTACTCGCGTTTCGGCAAGCGCGCGAAAAACGTCTTCGGTGGCACCGCCATCGGCTTCTTTATCGGTAATTTCTGGCTGATGAGCCTGGGCGTGGCCTACACCCTGGCGTTTGCGCCGAGCGGTGAAGTCAATGCCTTGCTGTTGGCACTGGCTGGCGCCGGCCTTGGGATTCCGCTGCTGCTGATTCTGCTCGATGAATCGGAAAACGCCTTTGCCGATATTCACTCGGCGGCAGTATCCAGCGGGATTCTGTTGCGCTTGAAAGTCGAGCACCTGGCCCTGGCCATCGGTGTGGTCTGCACCTTGATCGCCTTGTTGGCGCCCTTGGCTCAGTACCAGAACTTTCTGCTATTGATCGGCTCGGTGTTTGCGCCGTTGTTCGGTGTGGTGCTGGTGGATCACTTCATCCTGCGCAAACGCAGTGGCCAGGTGGCGTCTGCCGCTTTGCGCTGGCCGGCATTGCTTGCCTGGCTGGGCGGGGTCAGCACTTACCATTTGCTGGCTAATCTGTATGCGGATATCGGTGCAACCCTGCCGGCGCTGGTCGTGGCAGGGCTGCTGCAGCTCGTGCTGGGCCGTGCTTTCAGTTACGGCCGGGAAACAGCTCGGGCTTGATGATGCCGTTCAGGCGAGGGTAGGGGATCTTCAGTTCGATATGGCCCAGCGCGTAAGGCGCGATGCTGCTGGTTTCGTACTTGAGGATCACTCCGCCGTAGGTCAGCGCCACGTTCTGGGTTTTCTGGAACGGCCAGCTCTTCAGGAACTCCGGTTCCTGATCGAGCTTGGTGCTGATCAGCCAGCTGTTGTGCGCCACCTGCGCGGCTTTCCAGAATGCCTCTTCCTGCCCCGGCACCAGCATGTCCGACAGCGTCAGCACTTTATGCTGCTGGCGTGAATAGTTGATGAAGCCGCGCCCCGGCGTGCCATGGTCACCACCGGTGTCCAGGTAGCTGGACAATTCGATAATCACCAGACCGTCATGCTGCTCGCGTACTTTCGCCTGCAGGTAGCTGCTGTAGCGCGGCTGGGCGTTGCGCAAAAACTGTTCACGATAGGCCGCCAGCGTCGGCGCCACCGGGGCGTCGGGCGAAGTGCGGGTCAGTTGCAGCAGGCGTTTTTCGATAATGTCGTCAAGCTGCGGCTCGGCGGGAAAGTGCACGATATCGATGTTCACCAGCGGGCAATCCTGTTCCTTGCAACCGGGCTGAAGCTGTTCGGTAGCGTCACGGGTGGTTTCCAGTGGCGTCCGATAATTGGTCTGGAACAGGCTCTGGCAAGCACCCAGTGTCAGGGCGAGAGCGGCCACGGAGGCGATTTTAAAAAGTGACATGGGTGTCCTTCATAAAACTGGGAAAGGCGAAAAGTCTGACGCTTCGACTACCAACGGAGCAGTCAGTTCGCCACTAAGCTAATTAGAGTGGGTTTCACCCTCACCGTCTATCCCGCTGACGGGAAAGGGGCTGCATCAAACCTTGTGGGCGCGTTAGGATGGCGCGAAGTCGAGGTTCCAGGAAAACAGGAATCTCCTATGGGATGTGAAGTAACGAGGATTGTTGATGACTGATTGTGCCACCGCCATTCCGACCGTCGTAGATATCGTTCGGCGCGAAAAGTGCTTCGAGGGCTTCTACAAGCTCGAACGTGTGCACTTGCGCCACGAGTTGTTCGCCGGCGGCATGAGCCGCGAGATCAGTCGTGAACTGTTTGTTCGTCATGATGCGGTGTGCGTGCTGCCTTACGATCCACAGCGTGACGAAGTGGTGCTGATCGAGCAGTTTCGCGTCGGTGCCGTGGGCAAGACTGGCAATCCGTGGCTGATCGAACTGGTCGCCGGTCTGATCGACAAGGACGAACAACCGGAAGAAGTTGCTCACCGCGAAGCGCAGGAGGAAGCTGGGCTTGTCATTGGTGCGCTGTGGCCGATGACCAAATATTTTCCATCGCCGGGTGGCAGTGACGAATTCGTGCATTTGTACCTGGGCCGCTGTAATAGTGCTGGGGTTGGCGGCCTGCATGGGCTGGAGGAAGAAGCAGAAGATATCCGCGTCACGGTTTGGGCCTTTGATGATGCCCTTCAAGCCGTACGCGACGGACGTATTGCCAACGCGGCCAGCATCATTGCCTTGCAATGGTTGGCTTTGAACCGCGTTGAAGTGAGGGGGCTATGGTCGTAAACAAACTGCGCGATCGCTATCGGGTAGACCTCGTGGGGCTGCAAGCATCTTGCGAGGCGAACTACGCGCGCCTGATGCGACTGCTGCCGGACATGCGTAGCGAGCCTGCGGCGCGGCGCATTGCCGTGACCCATGGTGACCAGATGCTTGGGGTGCTGGCGCTGGAAGTGCTGCAGGTCTGCCCGTACACCACGACCCTGCAAGTGCGCCAGGAACACAGCCTGCCCTGGCTGCCGGTGCCGCAACTGGAAGTGCAGGTCTATCACGATGCGTGCATGGCCGAAGTGGTCAGCGCCGAGCATGCGCGGCGCTTTCGCGGCATTTACCCTTACCCGAACGCCTTCATGCACCAGCCCGACGAAAAGGCGCAACTGAACATGTTCCTGGGCGAGTGGCTGAGTCATTGCCTGGCTTTGGGGCATGAGTACGAAGTCGTACGTTAACGTTCTTGTGAACTGCGTCAGGTTCACATATTCCCCTTTTCAATCATCCCCCAGCATAATTGCGCCTCTGACTATCCCGTGATCACGCCCTGGGAGAACACCTTGCCGAGCGTATCCACCTTGACCACCGTTGATCCGGCATTGCTGGTGCAACTCTCCGACAGTCACCTGTTTGCCGAAGCGCACGGGTCGCTGTTGGGCATGAACACCCGCGATAGCCTGCAAAAAGTCATCGAACTGGTGCGCGCGCAGCAGCCGCAGATCGATTTGATCCTGGCTACCGGCGATCTGTCCCAGGACGGCACGCTTGAGTCCTATCAGCTATTTCGCAATCTGACTCAACAGCTCAATGCGCCGGCGCGCTGGATTCCCGGTAATCACGATGAGCCGCAGGTCATGGCTGAAGCTGCCGTGGGTAGTGCGTTGCTGGAGCCGGTGGTGGACATCGGCAACTGGCGCGTGACCTTGCTCGATTCGGCGGTGCCGGGCTCGGTGCCGGGATACTTACAGGATGAACAGCTTCAGTTGTTGGCACGCTCGTTGAGCGAAGCGCCGCAACGGCATCATCTGGTGTGCTTCCATCATCATCCAGTGTCGATCAACTGTGCGTGGATGGAGCCGATCGGGCTGCGTAACCCCGATGCACTGTTTAAAGTGCTGGATCGTTTTCCACAGGTGCGCGCCGTGCTTTGGGGTCATGTGCATCAGGAAATCGATCAAATGCGTAACAACGTGCGTCTGATCGCCTCGCCATCGACCTGCATTCAGTTCGAGCCAGGCAGCGAGGATTTCAAGGTGGGTGAGCAGGCGCCGGGCTATCGTTGGCTACGGTTGCTGCCGGACGGGCGGCTGGAAACCGGGGTTGAACGCGTCACCGGGTTCGATTTCACCGTGGATTACCATTCCAACGGCTACTGATTGTTTCGGACATTTGCTGAAACCGCGGCGCGCCCATCGCGGGCAAGCCCGCTCCCACAGAATATTTGGTGTTCACTCAATTTGTGTTTCACCTAATCCACTGTGGGAGCGGGCTTGCCCGCGATGGCGTCCGTCCAGACGACATAAATCCCGCGCATATCCCGATTCCCCCGGCACCCTGTAAACTCCGCCATATTTACCCACCGCCTAGGGAGTCCCAATGTCCGGCTCGATCCTTTATATCCATGGTTTCAACAGCGCGCCTGCGTCGAAAAAGGCCGCGGTGTTGAGCGAAGTGATGGACCGTCTGGGCTTGAGCGACAAGTTGCGCGTGCCGGCTTTGCATCACCATCCCCGCGAGGCCATTGGCCAGCTGGAACAGGCGATTAGCGAGCTCGGTCGACCACTGCTGGTCGGCAGCTCACTCGGCGGCTACTATGCGACTCACCTGGCCGAGCGCCATGGCCTGAAAGCCCTGTTGATCAACCCCGCCGTCAGCCCGCACAAGATGTTCGACGGATTTCTGGGAACGCAGAAAAACCTGTATACCGATGAAACCTGGGAACTGACCCACGACCACGTGACGGCCCTTGCCGAGCTGGAAGTGCCGGCGCCTCAGTATCCGCAGCGGTATCAGGTTTGGTTGCAGACAGGTGATGAAACGCTGGACTATCGCCTCGCCCAGCGGTATTACCGAGCCTGTGCCTTGCGCATCCAGGCCGGTGGCGACCATAGTTTCCAAGGGTTTGCCGCACAGCTTCCAGCCATGCTGACGTTTGCCGGCATTGGCGCAGATTTGTATCAAGCGATTGATTTCACCGCACTGTGAAACCTCGCCCTATTTTCAATGAACGACTGACGACGAGACCCCATGGCCACTCCCAGCGCTAGCTCTTATAACGCCGACGCCATCGAAGTCCTCTCGGGCCTCGACCCGGTGCGCAAACGCCCCGGCATGTACACCGACACCAGTCGGCCGAACCAC
>NZ_JBOIBY010000574.1:0-6519 GCF_050739655.1 Pseudomonas sp.
TTCATGTACACCAAGTTCGTTATCGTCACCGACGACGACATCAACGCGCGGGACTGGAACGACGTGATCTGGGCCATTACCACGCGCATGGACCCCAAGCGCGACACGGTGATGATCGAAAATACGCCGATCGATTACCTTGACTTCGCCTCGCCGGTTTCCGGCCTGGGTTCGAAGATGGGGCTTGATGCCACGCATAAATGGCCGGGCGAAACCACACGGGAGTGGGGCCGGGTAATCGTCAAGGATGATGCCGTGACCCAGCGGATCGATGCCATCTGGAATCAGTTAGGAATAGATTGATGCGTGTAACCTTGCAGCCCTCCGGAGCAGTGCTTGAGATTCTGCCCGGCGAGCGGATTCTCGATGGCGCACGCCGCCTGGGCTATGAATGCCCGCAAAGCTGTCGTAACGGTAATTGCCATGTATGTGCTGCGCTGTTGGTGGAGGGTCGCGTCGAGCAGACCGGCCATGTGCGTGATCATGGCGAGTTCTACACTTGCATAGCAGAGCCGCTGGAAGACTGCATTGTGCTGTGGGATGGCGTGCTCGCGCTGGGAGAGTTGCCTGTGCGCAGTCTGTCGTGTCAGGTCACCAGTTGCACCGAAGTCGGCGGTGATACCTGGCGGGTGCGACTGCGGGCGCCGGCTGGCAAGCCGCCGCGTTATCACGCCGGCCAGTACCTGATGATCCATCGGGACAGTGGCGATAAGTCGTCCTTTTCCCTGGCATCGGCACCTTCTGGCGGGCGTGACCTGGAAATCCATGTGCTGGCGCGCGAACCCAGTGCGCAAAATTTGATCAATCAACTGCTGCGCGATTCCATGGTGCGGATCGACATGCCATTTGGCGATGCGCATTTGGCCGAGTTGCCGGACGGTCCGTTGGTGTTGATCGCAGCGGGTACCGGCATGGGTCAGGTCCATGGCCTGATCGAGCATTGCCGCGCCGAAGGCTTCAAGTACCCGGTTCATTTGTATTGGGGCGTGCGTCGTCCAGAAGACTTCTATGAAGTCGAGCATTGGGACGAGTGGTTGAAACTGCCCAATCTGTTCCTGCATAAAGTCGTCAGTGATCAGTGCGGCTGGCAAGGGCGTTGCGGCATGTTGCATGAAGCGGTATGCGAAGACTTTCCCGATCTCAAGGCACTGCATGTTTACGCCAGCGGCTCGCCGGCGATGGTCTACGGCACGCTGGATGCGCTGGTCGAAGCGGGGATGGACGCGCACCAGATGCGCGCCGACGTGTTCGCGTACGCTCCCCGATCTTGAGCCAATCCCTGTAGGAGCTGCCGAAGGCTGCGATCTTTTGATTTTCAAATGCAAGATCAAAAGATCGCAGCCTGCGGCAGCTCCTACAGGTTTATAACGCTCTATATAGCCGATCGGTATTTATAAAATTATATAAATACCGGTAGGTTATATCTTGTTCAAGTAATTAGTTAAGAGTTGCCCCAAGGCAATTAAATTACTTGAAAACATGTGCCTTACTGTTAAAGCGGTGCGTTCTATTTAGTAACTGTCTACTCGCGGGGAGCTGAACGCTATTCGCCATGAGCGCCATAGAATCTTCGTTTTTGAATCTGGCTTACCCTCCGCAGCTCGATCTGGGGCCGCAGCTCACGCACGAACAATTACTCGGCTCGATGCAGTCGACCATGGCACGCCACAAGGGTGGGCCGGTCTGGCTGTTCGCCTATGGGTCGCTGATCTGGCGTCCCGAGTGTACGGCGGTTGAACGGGTACGCGGGCGCGTGCATGGCTACCATCGCGGTTTGTATCTTTGGTCCCATGAGCATCGCGGCACTCCGGAAATGCCAGGACTGGTGTTTGGCCTGGATCGCGGCGGCTCATGCAGTGGCTTCGCCTACCGCTTGCCAGAAGAACAACTGGATGCTTCGCTGTACGCACTGTGGAAAAGGGAAATGCCTTTTCCGTCCTATCGCCCGCACTGGCTCAACTGCCGTCTTGAAGACGGCAATCTGGTTCAGGCATTGGGGTTTGTTCTGGAGCGGCACTTGCCCAGCTATGCCGGCAACTTGCCGGATCACGTGTTGAGCCACGTGTTTGAAAACGCCTGCGGGCGTTACGGCACCACTCGCGATTATGTCGAGCAGACCGCCCACGCCCTGCGTAGCCACGCCATGCCAGACCGAAATCTGGAGGCGCGACTCAAGCGTTGTAATTCAAAGGCTGATCAAGCGAGTACCTGACTACGATCTGCTTGGCACTGAATTCTTATTCATGGCTGGCGTCGTAGCTTTCTGAGTAGTCGTTCTTATACTTTTGAGGGATCGTTCGAATCTTGAGATCGACTATCCCGATGATGCCAATCCGTGTAGGAATTTTTACACAACGCCCCCGTACAACGCCTGACCCCTTCCGGAGTAAGGCGAGTCTTTGGGAAATGTCCTGCGCAATTACCAGAAGTCATGATCTTCAACCCCAAGCCATCGATCTTTAACCTTTTGTGCTGTTGCCAAGTCTGGCAGTTGACGTGCGAAGGGAGTGGTTATGCGGTGGTTGGTATGTGGGGTTTTGCTGATTTTGTTTTCCATCGAAAGTGGCGCGGTGGATCAGTTTTTGATACCGGAACACAACCCCAAGCCTATTTATCCACCCGCGCTGCAGCGGGCCGGAATCATCGGTGATGTCCGTGTCAGCCTTACGGCGCATTTCGATGGTTCGGTCAGTAACGTGAAGATTTTACAAAGTGATCATCCTGATTTGGCGGAGGCGACCACAGCTGCGATCGCGCAATGGCGCTTCAAACCATGGACGATCGAGGGGGGCAAGCCGGCGGAGCAGGAAGTGATTGCGCCGATGATGTTCAGATACGACTCCAGTCCGCCGCTGCACCTGAATCAATGGATCAATAAATTGAAGTGCCGTGAGTTCAATCAGGCCATCGTGAATACAGCGGACCATGACTGGATTGATTTGCCGGCCTTCCACTACACCCGGGCTTATCTGACGAATTCGTTTTCCGTGAAAACATTATCCAATGAGCGACGGCTCGCATTGATTGCGAAGATGAACAAGCAGGTGCCGATCATCGCCAGGCAATGCCTGAATAACCCGGTTTCCAGGTTTGCGAGATTTCTGCCGGAAGATATTCGCAAGTTGCTTTAGCTTTCATCGGGTCTGGACATCGCTTCCCGAAGTCCAGACCTCTTGATGGATTCAGCGAACCTGCACCACCACCTTCCCTACCGCCTTGCGCTGGCCAAGATCATTAATGGCTTGAGCGGCATTGCCCAGCGGATACACCTGCGACACCAGCGGCTTCAACTTGCCTTCGCTGAACCAGCCAAAGAGTTGTTGGAAATTCGCCGCGTTGTCCTGAGGTTGGCGTTGGGCAAAGGAGCCCCAAAACACGCCGATCACGGCAGCGCCCTTGAGCAGGGCGAGGTTGACCGGCAGCTCGGGGATGCGCCCGCTGGCAAAGCCGACCACCAGCAGGCGGCCGTTCCAGGCGATGGAGCGAATGGCCTGGTCGAACAGGTCGCCGCCCACCGGATCGTAAATCACGTCGGCGCCCTGGCCGTCGGTCAGGCGTTTGATTTCGTCCTTGAGGCTGGTCTCGCTGTAGTTGATCAGCTCATCGGCACCCGCGGCCTTGGCCACGGCGAGTTTTTCTGCGCTGCTGGCGGCGGCGATTACTCGGGCGCCCATGGCTTTGCCAATCTCCACCGCCGCCAGGCCGACGCCACCCGAGGCGCCGAGCACCAATAGCGTTTCACCGGGTTGCAGGTTGCCGCGCTGCTTGAGGGCGTGCATCGAGGTGCCGTAAGTCATGCTGAAGGCTGCCGCGGTGTTGAAGTCCATGGATGGCGGAATTGGCAGTACGTTGTAGCCCGGCACCGCAACCTGCTCGGCAAAGCTGCCCCAGCCGGTCAGGGCCATGACCCGGTCGCCGACTTTCAAGTGGCTGACCTTTTCACCCACTTCGCTGACCACGCCGGCCGCTTCGCCACCTGGGGAAAACGGGAAGGGCGGTTTGAACTGGTATTTGCCCTCGATGATCAGCGTGTCGGGGAAGTTCACCCCGGCGGCGTGCACGTCCAGCAGGATTTCGTTCTTCTTCGCGACAGGGCTGGCGACGTCTTCCAGCACCAGCGATTCGGCAGGGCCGAAGGCTTTGCACAGCACGGCTTTCATCAGGGCTATTCCTTTTGGAGTGATGGCCGATAAGTGTAGGTGTGTGAGTCGACGGGTCAACGAGCATGCCCGACCCTGATAGCCAGCCATAAGCTTGTGCTTGAACGGCGGGTCGTTATGCTAGGCCGCAAACCGGATGAGGATCGAATTGTGAAAGCGTGGATCATGTTGATGCTGGCCCTGTCCCTGCCTGTGGCAGCGGTGGCCGAAGAAGCTAAAGAAGGCGCAGCGCCGAAGGTCAATTACATCACCCTGAGCCCGCCATTCGTGGGTAACTACGGACTGGATGGCACGCCAAAACTCAAGGTTTATAAGGCCGACGTGGCGTTGCGGGTGACGGGTGACGAAGCCACCAAGGCGGTCAAGGCCAATGAACCCCTGATCCGTAATCAGTTGGTGGCACTGTTTGCCCAGCAGTCGACCGAGACGATGAACAACGTCGAGGCCAAGGAGAAGCTGCGTCAGGAAGCGTTGAAGCAAACCCAGCAGATCATGAATGATGAAACCGGTAAGCCGGTGGTTGAGGATCTGTTGTTCAACAACCTGATCATTCAGTAAGAGTTCGGTTGTCCGGGCGGGCCTCATCGCGAGCAGGCTCGCTCCCACACTGGATCTGCATTCACTGAAAATTCCCTGTGGGAGCGAGCCTGCTCGCGATTGCATTTTGATTCACGCCGCAAATCTTACGGTTTGAGCGCAATCACCGCCGCCCATTGCTCTGCCGTCACCGGCATCACCGACAACCGCGAGCCCTTCTGCACCAGCGGCATTTCCGCCAGCGCCGTCTGTTGCTTCAGATAGTCCAGCTTCAATACCCTGGAAAACGTTTCGACATGGGCGACATCGATCGCGCTCCAGGCATTTTTCTCGGCGCTTGCCTTCGGGTCGAAGTAATGGCTTTCAGGGCTCAGCGCCGTCGGGTCCGGATAGGCGGCTTCGATGATCTTGCCGATTCCGGCAATCCCTGGCTCCGGGCAACTGGAGTGATAGAAGAAAAACTCGTCGCCCACTGCCATGGCCCGTAGGAAGTTACGTGCCTGATAGTTGCGAACCCCGTCCCAGCGCGCTTTGCCGAGCTTTTCCAGGCCTTTGATCGAGAGCTCATCGGGCTCGGATTTCATCAGCCAATAGGCCATGGTTTGGCTCCTTGCGAGGTGTGTGGAGAGGTCGTCCGGCAATTTTATGACAAACCGACAGTCGGTTGACGCCAGCATTTGCGTGCCGGTTCACGTTGACGCAAAATGCCGGCCTTTCAAGCTTGACGCTGCTGCACGGCCTACAAACGGAAACCGCTGCTGTCATCGTGTTGATGTGCCTTTGGGGGGCAATCGATGAAACGCAAACCGGATTTACTATGGGTTTTGGTTATTTTGTTTGGCCTTGGCGTCGTAACCACCGGCTATGCCCAAAGCCTGTGGGCGAACAAGACTGATGTGCCGGTTGAAGTCTCGCCGTTGCAGCAACAGTCGACCGCTTTCAAACGCTGATATCGTCCTTTCGACGCCGCTGATGGGTAGTGGCGTCTAGCCTGCGAAGTACCAGGCCTTGTCCGTAACCGTTCCTTGCAACGGCACATCCCAGCTCGCTTGAGCCAGTCGCTCCACCTTCTGACATTCATGGGCCAGCCCCAATAGCGTCGGTTTGCGCCAGTCATTTCGGCGCGCCAGATACGCCAGGCTGCGATCATAGAAACCGCCGCCCATGCCCAGGCGCCCGCCGACATCGTCAAAACCCACCAATGGCAGCAGCACCAGATCCAGCGCCCAGACTTTGCGTTGCCGGGCGAGGTTGTGTCGGGGTTCGAGAATACGGAAACGGTTGGGCTTGAGTTTTTCACCGGGACGGATGCGTTGAAACACCATTTTGGTCCGCGGCCAGGCGCTGAGCACCGGCAGATACGTGGCTTTACCCCGACGCTGGGCGGCGCGCAGCAACAAGCGCGGGTCGATTTCACCGTCAGTAGGTAGGTAGAGGGAAATGTGTCGGGCGCGGCGGAACAGCGGTTGCTGGGCCAATTGCTTGTACAGCCCGCGAGCAGCCTGGCGTTGCTGACTGGCTGTCAGCGCACGGCGGGCCTTGCGCAGCATGCGTCGAAGTTGCGGGCGGGGAAGCAGCGCAGGTTCGGTCATGGGTCCGGGCTTTTGCAGTGTGGATACACAAAGCGTACCCGTAAAAAAGCCGATGCCGGTAATTAAACCGGCATCGGACTGGAATCAGGCTCCCCGAATGTGCCGCTGTCGACTTAGCCCTTGAACCCGAAAGTTCAAGGTGGAAGATGCAGTAGGCTTTAAGGCTTTCCGTCTAGCGGACATGCACACCAGCCCAACGTGCAACCTCCAGGGTATAGCAAATCGGCTCA
>NZ_JBOIBY010000575.1:0-2356 GCF_050739655.1 Pseudomonas sp.
AGGTGAAAACTGAGTCGATAGCTGTACATTCTGCCAATCGGTGCGATTATCGCCCGTCATCTATTCCGCGGCCTGGATTGAAGTGATGAACAAGCCTGACCTGCCTTCGATTCCAGTGTTCAAGCTCTACGGTGAAAGCCTGGATTGGCCGACCCCGGACTTGCTGCACTGTGAAACCATTTCCAAACGCAGCCGTGAACATCAATGGGAAATCAAGCCACACCGCCACGCCGATTTATGCCAGTTGCTCTTCGTATTCAAAGGTCAGGCCGAGCTTGAAATCGAAGGCAAACGCACGCAGCTCAAAGAACCGGCCATCCAGATCCTGCCACCGCTGTCGGTGCACGGTTTCCGGTTCTCAGAGGACGTCGAAGGGTTTGTGGTCACCCTGGCCGCGCCGCTGATCGCTCATCTGCAGCAGCAATTGGGACATTCGGTGAATGCCCTGGCCCAAGCCGAAAGCTATCCGGCGGGGGAGAACGGCGAGTACCTCAATAGCCTGTTCAGCGCCTTGCAGAACGAATACACCAGCCACCAACCGGCACGGGAAATGCTTATGCATTCCCTGGTGAGCGTGATCATGGTGTGGGTCAGCCGTCAGATGATCCAGCGTCATAGCGCCAATCAGCGACCGCAGCGTGCCCGGGAGTACCTCAACGGTTACATCCAGTTGGTGGAGGAGACTTATCGCCAGCACGTCAAAGTCGAGGATTTGGCCCATCGCCTGGGCATTTCCGTGTCCCATCTCAATGGCACGTGTCGTGAGCTGGCGGGGCAGCCGGCCTTGCAGATCATGCACGAGCGGCAGTTGCTGGAAGCCAAGCGCTTGCTGACCTACACCAGCATGACCATCTATGAAATGTCCGACGTGTTGGGGTTTTCTGATCCGACCAACTTCACGCGCCTGTTCCGACGCCGAGTGGGGATTTCACCCAAGGCATTCCGCGACCGCTTGAAGGCCGATCAGGACAACGAGGCCTGATCCCTTCGCTAACGGAGGGCATTAAGGGTCGCGTTGTGGGGAGTGCAATGCTCGAAATTGCAGCTGGCGGTCTCACGGGGCAGGTTGCGTAACTGCTCCACGCGCCAGGCAGCAGCGCCATACAAACCGAGCGTGACCGCGCAGGTGATGAAAATGGCGAGGTACCTTCTTGTTCTGATGTTCATGGCGTTGACCTCTGAACGAATACCCTTGGGTATTAATCTGAGCATAGAACAAGATCAAAAGATCGCAGCCTTCGGCAGCTCCTACAGGGTATGTGTGCACCTGTAGGAGCTGCCGAAGGCTGCGATCTTTTGCTTTTCAAAGGCCCACATCCCACGCAGGCTCTTCGGGAAACCTCTGCACCAGAAAATCCAGCAAGCTGCGCAACGCCGCCGGCATGTGCTTGCGCGAGGCGTATACCGCGTACACGTTCATCTGCCGAGGCTCGGCTTTGGGTAACAGCCGGACCAGTTCGCCGCTTTGGATATGCACGGAGGCCTGATACGTGGGTAGCATCGCCACCCCGGCACCGGCCATGGCGGCGCGCATTAACGTACTGGCTTCGTTGGCGCTGATGTTGCCCTGCACCGGCACCGAAACCTGCTCGCCGTCCTGCTCGAAATGCCAAAGGCTTTTGCCGAAGTAGGAGTGGGTCAGGCAATTGTGCTGGCTCAAGTCCTCGACCCGCTGTGGTGTCGAATGCTCACGCAGATAAGCAGGGGAGGCGCAGATCACCGAGCGGCAAACGGTCAGTCGACGGGCGATCAGGTTTGGGTCCAAATCGTTGCTGGTGCGAATCGCCAGATCGATGCGCTCATCCACCAGATTCACCGTGCGGTCGAGCATCTGCATATCGATGCTGACGCCAGGGTAAAGCTTGACGTACGCGGTTATGGCGTCGGCCAGTTGTGCCTGGCCGAACGAGGTGCTGACGCTGATCCGCAACAATCCACGCGGGGCGTCGTCCGGGACGCTGACGGCCGCTTGCATGTCGGTGGACAAATCGAGCATCTGCCGACAACGGGGCAGCACTTCGCTACCCGCTGCGGTCAGGCTCAATTTGCGTGTGGTGCGATGCATCAGGCGCGCACCGACCCAATCTTCCAGTTCCGCCAGATACCGCGAGACTACCGGCCGTGACAGCTCCAGATGATCGGCGGCTGCCGACTGGCTACCGAAGTCGACCACTGTGACGAACACGCGCATTGCTTGTAGACGATCCATGATTTGCCCGATTTCAGAAACAAACTATGGATAAGAATCGCATTTTTTGTGGTGAGTCAGGCAACTAAGCTCTTCTCCCAACACCTATCTCCGTAGGAGCGAGCTTGCTCGCGAAGGACGTCAACGATGACGCGCGCAGCCTGACAC
>NZ_JBOIBY010000576.1:0-33260 GCF_050739655.1 Pseudomonas sp.
CTCCCACAGGGTCCTGCGTCGATCACAAAATCCGCCAACACCACCGGCCACTGTGGGAGCGGGCTTGCCCGCGAAGAGTCCCTTCCAGACACTAGAAAACCACCGGGCAGAAACTCAAACCGGCTGCCCCCGATCAATCTTGCTACTCAAGATGATCGAAGTCGTGGTCTTCTCCACTCCATCCACGCTGCCAATCTGATCCAGCAACTGATCCAGCTGCTCCGGCGAATCGGTGCGCAACCACGCCACATAATCAAATTCGCCACTCACGGCACACAACTGTTGCACCTGAGCCATTGTGCTCAGACGCCGCAGCACTTCCTTGCCGGAGCGCGGCTGCACGGTGATCCCCACATACGCCTGCAATCCGCCATCGACCACACGCTGACCCAGGCGCACGCCATAACCGGTGATCACTTTGGCTTTTTCCAGCCGTGCCAGCCGGGATGTAACCGTGGTTCGAGCGATGCCTAACTGCCGAGCAAGCATGGCCACGCTCTCGCGGGCGTTGATTTGCAGGGCCGCGATCAACTGGCGGTCGATTTCGTCGAGGATGGGCGGGCGAGCGTCGGACAAAGGGCATCTCCAGTGGCGCGGATCAATGGCTACGCATGTTACAGGCACATCCCCTACAGCGCTCGCGGCGGACATTTGATCTGGCCCTAGTACCGTTCATGACATTTGTGGCTGCGACAAATTGCCATAAGTAACTAGGTGGTACATTATTCCGCCCTTGTCACAAATGGGAAAAATACCGACATGAATAATTCTGGGGCTGCCGCCGGCAGCAAATGGTTGCTGGCGGGGCTGGGTGTCCTGATTGCACTGATCGGGCTCGGCCTGGCCGGTGGCGGTGGTTATCTGATCACGCTCGGCGGCAGCTGGTACTTCCTGTTGATGGGCCTGGCGATGCTGGCGTCCGGCCTGATGATTGCCCGTCGCAAGCCGCTCGGCGCTTGGGTGTATGGCGCGGCGCTGGTTCTTACCGCGATTTGGGCTGTTTGGGACACAGGTCTCGAATACTGGCCACTGGTTTCGCGAGTGCTGACGTTCGCCGTGATCGGTCTGGTCGTGGCGTTGATCTATCCGACGCTGGTGCGCGCTTCTGGCGCGACGGCGGGGCGTGGCGCTTACGGTCTGGCAGGCATTCTGGGCGTTGGCGTTGTCGCCACGATGGCCTACATGTTCGTCCCGACCCACGTGGTCAAGGCCACCGCCGAACCTGCGGTTACGCCGGTCGCACCGGGCACCGAGCAAAAGGACTGGGCGCACTGGGGCAATACCACCGCCGGCAACCGCTTTGCTGCGCTGGACCAGATCAACAAGGGCAACATCGACAAGTTGCAGGTGGCGTGGACTTTCCGCACCGGCGACATCCCGCAAAGCACCGGTTCCGGCGCCGAGGACCAGAACACGCCGCTGCAAATCGGCGACACGGTCTACACCTGCACCGCCTACGGCAAAGTCTTCGCCCTGAATGCCGACACCGGCGCCCAGCGCTGGAAGTTCGACCCGCAAGGCTCTGCGCCTAACTGGCAGCGTTGCCGTGGCCTGGGTTACTTCGATTCCGGCGCTACACCTGTGGCCGATCAGCCAAATGCGTGTACGAAACGTCTGTTCCTGCCAACTGGCGATGCGCGCCTGATCGCCATCAATGCCGAAACCGGCAAGCCCTGCGAAGAGTTCGGCAACCAAGGCACCGTCGACCTGACGACCGACATGGGTGAAGTGAAGCCCGGTTACTACCAGCAAACCTCGACCCCATTGGTCGCAGGGGACGTGGTGATCGTCGGTGGCCGAGTGGCCGATAACTACTCCACTGGCGAACCTCCGGGCGTGGTTCGTGCCTACGACGTGCGCAGTGGCGAGCTGGTGTGGGCGTGGGATCCGGGTAACCCGAACACCACCAAACGCCCTCCGGCCGGTGAAACCTATACCCGTGGTACGCCAAACGTCTGGTCGGCCATGTCCTACGACGCCAAGCTTGGTCTGGTCTACCTGCCAACCGGCAACGCCACCCCGGACTTCTTCGGCGGTCAGCGCACGGCAATGGATGACAAATGGAACTCCTCCATCGTCGCCATCGACGTGAAAACCGGTCAAGTGCGTTGGCACTTCCAGACCACCCACAACGATCTGTGGGACTTCGACCTGCCAGCACAACCGTTGCTCTACGACGTGCCGGACGACAAGGGAGGCACCCAGCCAGCCTTGGCGCAAGTGACCAAGCAGGGCGAGATCTTCCTGCTGAACCGTGAAACCGGCGTACCGATTGCCCGCGTCGAAGAGCGTCCGGTGCCCCAAGGCCATGTACCGGGCGAACGCTACTCGCCGACCCAACCGTTTTCGGTGGACATGCCGTCAATCGGCAACAAGACGCTGACCGAGTCCGACATGTGGGGCGCCACGCCGTTCGACCAGTTGATGTGCCGAATCCAGTTCAAAGGCATGCGTCATGAAGGCGTCTACACCCCACCAGGCATGGACCGCGCCCTGCAATTCCCGGGTTCGCTGGGTGGCATGAACTGGGGCAGTGTTTCGGTCGACCCGAACACCAACTACATGTTCGTCAACGACATGCGCCTGGGCCTGGCCAACTACATGATCCCGCGCGACAAGATCGGCGCCGGGGCAAGTGGTATCGAAATGGGCGTGGTGCCGCAGGAAGGCACACCGTTCGGCGCCATGCGTGAACGCTTCCTCTCGGCGGCCGGCATTCCGTGCCAGAAACCGCCGTTCGGCACCATGTCCGCCATCGACCTCAAGACTCACAAGCTGATGTGGCAAGTCCCGGTCGGCACCGTGCAGGACACCGGCCCGCTGGGCATCCGCATGCACCTGCCAATCCCGATCGGTATGCCGACCCTCGGCGCGTCGCTGGCCACCCAGTCCGGCCTGCTGTTCTTCGCCGGCACCCAGGACTTCTACCTGCGCGCCTTCGATACCGGCAACGGCAATGAGATCTGGAAATCCCGTTTGCCAGTGGGCAGCCAGTCCGGACCGATGACTTACGTTTCACCGAAAACCGGCAAGCAGTACATCCTGCTGACGGTGGGCGGCGCACGTCAGTCGACGGATCGCGGAGATTATGTGATTGCCTACGCGTTGCCCAAGTAAGGGCTGACAGGCAGTGATCTGCAAGCCAGGCCCTACAATGGATCGGGCCCACCCGTAACCTGTGGGAGCTGGCTTGCCAGCAAATGCGGTGTGTCATTCAATACTTATGGCACTGATCCACCGCTTTCGCTGCGGTGCGGCGACCCGAAAAGCCAGCGCCTACAGTTAATCGGGTACACCCATACCTAAGAGCCCGAGGCAACGGACATGTCGAGCAAAATGCCACCCGCCGTACGCGCTCACGCATTGCAAATCGCCCATCACGAAATGGGCCACTACGTCGTGGCCCGCACGTTGGGTTTTGCCACGGGCGGTATAACGCTAACAGTGACCATGGACCTGCGCCACAAGGGCGGCGCCTCCATCAACCTGGTGCAGCCCATTCCTTCGATGGAAGCCATGAAGGCCTACCTCGAAGCCCGAATCATGGTCCTCTTTGCAGGGGCGATGGCACAGACTCTCTCTTGCGATCTACGCGTCGACAAAGCAAAAGCAACCGCCATCCTCAATGGAGCATTCGGGGCTGAGCGGGATGACGCAAAACTCAGGGAGCTACGGCAACTGCTGCGCAACATCCTCTATCCCGAGACGAACCTTACATCCACCGACCGCATCACGACCGAACTGAAAGCGATCAATGATCGTCTATGGTTGCGGGCTCAGGACATCGTCGAAGCTTCGGCCCACACCGTTACCGAATTAGGCGCAATGCTGGTCGACCGCATGGTGCTGGTAGAGCAGTGGGGCAGGCCAGCAGATACCTATGAGGTTGTGATAACGGGGGAAATGCTTGAGCGGTTGCAGGCAGTGCAAGACATTGCGCCTGTAGGACGCCCCGAAAACTCGGGGCGTGTTTTCGAAGGATGAACCGTCGTTAACCCTTGGCTTTCGTCGCGCTCTGAACGGGGCGCCGCTTAAGGACCTTCACCACATCATCAACCAACGCTTTGCTCATGGTTGTCAGGTAATGCGCGGCCCAGGCGTGGCGGTCGCAGCCTTTTGCATAGGCGGCATCCACGGTCAGGGACTTGGCGAGGAACAGCAGGTCGGAGGCTTGGGCCAGGGCGTCGGCGATGGGGACGTCGCGGCAGACGTGGAATAGCGGTTGGTCCGAGAGGTACATGAAAGGGGTGAAACCGGGGGTTTTTAGTTCTGAAGGTGCGGACTGATCAGTTTTGCTCATGTTCAAACTCCTAATTTTTTGAGGAGCTGTCACATTCGTTTCCAAGCGAATGGGTGGCAGCTGCGCGCAGGTTGGAAAACCGGGAAATTAGGAAACCGGCACGCCCGAAGACGTCCCGCGCACAGCCGCCATAACTCAAGAATGAGATGGGCAACCTGCTGCGTCCAATTTCAATCGGGTTTCCAAGCCCGCTCGCTGAATGATCAGCGAGGGCCGAAGACTATCCCGTCGAAGAAAAGCGCAACAAGGCGGCAAAGTGCCCAAATGCAAGATTCGGAGTTTGCCTACAAGGTCCTACGGCGTCATCCGATATTACGATGTCCCGTATCAACAAATACCAAGACACAAAGCCTCTAATATCTGGATGGAAGCCCTCCGACAGCATTTCAGTGGCGTCATTGGCTTGCCCTGCGCCATCAACTAAGGTGCGAAAAAACTCAAAGTCCAAGAGCGCCGGACATTGCCATTAACAATTTCAGGAGAGATCCAGGGTAGTCGAACAACTGCTCCAGCCCTTAAGGTTATTCCCTTGAAGTTATATTTATTGGGTGGCAAATATTTGGAAATACTGCGTAAAGAGGGCCGAAACGATGGCTAAGAAATTTGCTGAACTACAAGCTCGCATGACGCCGCAAGCTCGTGCTGAAGCGGACCAATTGTACCGCCAGCATCTGAAAGAAATGCCCTTGCACGAATTGCGCAAGGCCCAGGAGTTGAGCCAGGAGACCCTGGCCAAGGCGCTACATGTCAATCAGGCGGCGATTTCCAGGATGGAGCGACGCACCGACATGTACATCAGTACCTTACGCAATTACATCCGCGCCATGGGCGGCGAGCTGGAAATCATTGCAACCTTTCCCGAGGGGCAGGTAAAGATTGAGAACTTTGCCAACTGAAGAGCACATCTCTGCAAACCGAATCGCCACACACGAAAAAGCCGCGCAATGCGCGGCTTTTTGTTTGGTGGGCCCACACGGACTTGAACCGTGGACCAAAGGATTATGAGTTGCCTAGAAACGCTGCAAGCCCAGTGAAATCGTGCGTAGTTTAGGGAATGTACAGTTAGCTGAAAGCAGCGCTATAGAGGGGTTTTAGCGCAATTTTGCGTAATCTGTCAAAGCTGCGCACTGTACCGACAGTGTACTATTTTTTGTACCGCGAGACGGCCAGGGTTTGCTTTACAAGCGGGAGAGTATGAGTCGTTACGCGACAACCTCGATGAGTCGCTATAAGGGACCGATGAGTCCTGCTGAGGTCTGGGTTGAAAGGAGGCAGCATTTTTCAACCAGATACTAAAGAGGGGGGAGTGACCCACAGCCAATTCTTGATATTTTTGGAGATTGTCGAGGACACGATTGATTTCTTTGTCTCCGGTCTGCCATATCTGATCCGCGCGGAAAGCCAGAAAGCGCAGCTGGGTCTGCTTTCGGCTGTTTAGCCAACGTGTTTGGGTCTCAAGAAACACCTGCGGTCATGCTCGATACTCTCGACTACTTCAGATAGGACTGTACGGCGAAATTGTTCGAGCCATCGAGCATTATTAGCGCACAGCTCCTAGAGTTCATGGTCAGCCTCTTGCGGGTGCAGTTTGGTTTTTATCGGCTATTCGGTGGGTGGCAGGCGATAAAGGTTGTTTTTCAAAGTTACTATTGTCCTACGGTATTTATGCTAGTTCTTTTTCTCAGCCCATCTGTATGGTGGTGGTATATCTTCAGGCTGTGCACAAAGTGTATAGCCTTTCGGTAGAGATTGTAATTTTGATCTGGCTGCAAGTGCATAAGTGGCGTTTGACATAGTTGCCTCTTTCAGCACAAGTTGGTGACGATCGATGGCTGGTCGATCTTTGTCTTCAGTAATGAGCTCTATTAGTGTGTCGTAATTGTTTTGGATATCTCGCATTACTTTTTTACGCGCGCTGACAAGTTTTGGTAGGTTCAAGCCATAGAGCTCGGCGGATCGATATACCCGGAGTTTTTTAGTTTCACCAACGCAGAGAAAGCTAGGGTGAATATTACCGCTGGCATCCACTTCGATTAGGCTCACATCTGCTTGATTAAGAGGGTCTAGCAACACAGGTTTTTCCTGTGCCTCACAACGGTTATTCCATTCTGCTTGAACGCTGCCGTTGATCAGTGGGAACCAGCTGCCCTTGCCAACAGTCAGATCGTTAACTTCATCTTTATTCAGCCGATTGGAGCGTGCTGCCGAGTATCTGAAGTTCTCCCACGAAAAGGCCAGCCATGGATAACCGTCATCACTCTGATTCTCTGCGCGTTTCGCTTCCTTCTTCGGCCTAAAGTGGTCTACATCAAAAAAAGACTGTGGGTCATTGCTTTCTGAGTACCAGCACTTGCCATAGGACATGCGAGCGAGGCTCTGAGCGAAGGCGCGCCAAATTCGAGCGTTCTTTTCGATGAACTCCTTTCGATCTCCTTCTGGCTTGAGCGCTAGCTCTTGCTGAGCCTTTAACGCGATTAGCAGGAGCTTTTTAGGGATTATATTTATGTCCAGCTTAATGTAAATCAAGCGTCAGTCTCCTTAGACATAAGTCGCTGGATCAACGTTTTCATCGCTTGATGACGCTGGGCGACTTGATGAGGTGTAAGCGGAGGGCGATTGGCATAGCGGACATCTTGCAGCGCATGGAGAAAGTCTTGATACAAAGGCTCACGGTCTTCGAAAAGAAAACCTAGGCGCGCCAGTTGATCATTGATCTTAATGAACTCGTATTCTTGCTCGTCGGATTTCTTATCAAGTTGTGCCAAAACATTCCGTTTATCTACTAAGATCTGCGTCTCAATATCTAAACTAGTACGTAGCCCAAATATTTCAGTCAGAGTAGCGGTAAAGCCCATGCCTTTGGGGTCTGTATAGGGCGCAGAGCATTTTACCGTGCCATCGTCCGCCGTAGACAATACCCTCACCTCATCTCGGCTAAGCGCTGAGATGGTTAATGGGTTGTGCGTGCTGATAATTACATGGCAATTGTCTTTCTCTGCAGCAATTCCTGTCCAATCTTCAATCAGTTTTAGATAGCTATGCTGCCAATGTGGATTTAGATGGGTGTCGGGCTCATCCAGTAGGAATAGCGCTCGTTTGCCGCGTGACACACGAATCAATCCCAAGACCATCAGTAATTGTCGCTCGCCGTCTGATAAATCGGCAAAGCCTACATCGCCACTGTCGTCATTGTTGCGTTTTACCCAGACCAGCATTTCACGAATAAGATCAGAAATATCCATCGCCTCAAGCGCATAGAACATTTTGCTTTCGCTCTTAAAGGTGCTGGCTAAACTCTGTAACTTATTAAGGGTGGGCAGGAAGGTTGCGTACTGCGACTCGCTCTGTGTTTTATCACGGTAATCATCAATGGCATTTCCTGTGAGGGGTATGGGGTGGAATGCCTGCTCTTTGAATGCGCGCGCTGTTTGGCCCGCGGTACCGGCTGCTCCCCAAAAATTTTCGGGGAGTCTCTCGGCGGATTTTTTTTTATTACGCGCGAACCAAGGTTCACGAAAGAGTGCCAGTAAAGAGTGAAAACCAGTGATACCCAACTTGCTGGAGAGCTCTTGCGTCAGCTTCTCGTCTGGAAAGGCGAACAACGCCATTAAGGCCAAAATACCATGGATGGGCCGACAGTAGAAAAGTCGACGTTCAGCTTGGGCCTTTGCCACAAGATGGTCGTTATCTTCGAGTTTGATTGCCTCGTAATAGCGTCGTTGGTGACTATCGAAAAGTGACTCCAATCGCCGACTACCACCTGAGTAGTATCCAAAGACTAGGTCAGGAAACCACTCACTTTTTCGCCTTTCGAATACCGTAAGCTTAACCTCCTTTCCGTCTACGCGAATTGGAGGCTCACCTTCGATGTTGCTTAAACTTACTCGTGCCTTATCTATCCGATACTCGACTTTATATTGAAAGCGTGGCTCCTGCCGCCTTAAGTCTACCCACCGAAAAACTTGGGTAATAGCCTCAATTAGATTGGATTTTCCTGCGCCGTTTTGGCCGATCAATACGGTGGTGAGATTACGCTCGTCGAAGTCTACTTCCAATTGCTTCAGGTTCTTGAATCCGTCGATGTATACTCGGTCAAGCCTCATTTTTTACTTCCAATGTCTCGCCCAGATCAAGTACTAGACCTTGAGCAACTTCCCAGGCCAGCTGTTTATAGAAGTCAGCTACCGGGAGGTCGGCCGCTTTGAATAAGGCTTCAGCTGTAGCCTTTGAGCCCAAACGACGGAGATGTTCAGCGAGATAGGGTTGGGCTAATACATCATCATCTAGGCGGTGCTTGGTCATTGCGTTGTTCTTCTGGGTAGGGCGAGTTGATTTGGGTGCTCGAGGTTTACGTGGCTTAGATGGCTTGTTAAGTTTCGATGTGGCTATACGCTCCAGCAGTATGCTGGCGGGTTCTTCGTTGGAGTCTTGCGGCACCAGTTCTCCACGAAAAGCCTTAGCCAGGATGCTTTGGGTAAGTTGGTCGATACGGCTTTTGGCTGAAGTAACTTTGTCTTCCAGTTGATCAGCGAAGGCGAAGAGTTGTTCTACCCGGCGAACTGCTTCCATTTGTTCGTCAATCGATGGGGTTGGGAATATAAGGTTCCGGCACTGGGATAGTGAGATATTCACTTGGCCAGCTGAGCCCTTCGTCTCATTCATGATGTTTCGCAGGCATTCTCCACCTTCAAGCACGATGGTAATCCAGCCGGAAATTATTTTTTCGCTCGGCCTGAATAAAGTGATTGCTTGATTGATATTCCACTCATGGTGGTCGGCCGGAATTGTTGCAATTTTTCCAAGGGGGGGGCCCACGATATTCATTACGATATCGCCTGGCTTGGTGATTGATTTTGCCGATGATCCTTTGTGTATGCTCTCGGTTATGTATTGA
The DNA here is from genome assembly GCF_050739655.1 of Pseudomonas sp. Classification (GTDB taxonomy): domain Bacteria; phylum Pseudomonadota; class Gammaproteobacteria; order Pseudomonadales; family Pseudomonadaceae; genus Aquipseudomonas. The sequence continues at coordinate 9,195 of NZ_JBOIBY010000576.1, forward strand.
GGTCGATAGCTGAAGTCAATTTTCTGATTGACGATGTTATAGACCTTCAAAAAAGGCACGCCAACTTCAGAAAATCCTTCCTTTGGTGTGCCGCCGCTTTGAACTTTTTCACAGAGATCGGCTGCTCTTTGAAAAGTCCAGTTGGGCTCTGCTCCTTTTCTCCACTCTTCCGTCAACCGCCCAGAAACGGCGGCTGCGTGGATTGATTGGCGGAAACGTTTGAGCAGCGCGGGGATAGCGTTGATGCGCGCTTTGAGGGTGTCAACCTGGGCTAGTAGCTCATCGAGTTTTTGGGCAATACGAGTTTGTTCGGCAGCAGGCGGAATTGGGAGTTTTAGCTCTGTAAGTTTTCCTCTTGCGATGCGTTTACGTGTTGTGCCAGAAGATTCAAGCTCAATGCTTTTTCGTACTTCAGGGGAGTTTATGAAGTGCATCAAAAGCTTGTGTGATATATCTGGGATTCCAGACCGAAATATAGCCACATCAACAACGGTCAAACAGCGTTGAGCAATGCCGGGCATCAAACATGCTCGACCGAGAGGGTCGGGCATGCGAGCAATTAGTAAGTCGTTTTCATGCAGCTCAGTACAGTTGAGTAAGTGAAATTTTTCGTTGTTTACGAAACGGGACGACTTGTCGATAAAAACACCGTCGCCGATGTCCGCAAGTTGCAGCAACCGATTTTCGCCATCAGGGTCTTGGTCTTTGCTTTCGATCCAATCACCGTCAGAAAAGAGTCCACCGGCTGCGACTAGGTCGTTTAGTGAGCCCAGCGCCCACCCACTCGGACATTCACTCATCCCCATTACCCTCAACCACCGCCAATCCCATCACCTCTGCTATCAGCTGCTTCTGCGCCGCCACTTCATCCCCCGCGCCCAGTGCTTTCATCAGCTCCTCCAGTTCATGCAGGGCTTCGGTCAGTTCGGCCATGGCTTCGCCAGCCAGTACTTCCGGAGCGGGTAGGTCGGCGGCTTCCAGACTGCCGGCATCCTTGAGCCAGCTGATATCTAGGGAGTCGCCGCGCTTTTTGATCTGCTCGCGGCTAAATACCCGAAAGCGGCTCAGCTCGCCTATGCCTTCGACGTTCTCGGCTCGCGGGCTGTTGCCGTTGGCATCCTCGCCGTAGGCGTCTTCGAAGGGTTTAAGGTGGCCGGTACCAAAAGGCGTGCGCTTGCCGAAGCTGGGCATGTTGCTGCGCAGGTCATACACCCAGACGCGCTGGGTGCAACCTTGTTCCTGGCGCGGGTTTTCGGCGGTTCCCTTCTGGAAGAACAGCACGTTGGTCTTTACACCCTGGGCGTAGAAGATGCCGGTGGGCAAGCGCAGGAGGGTGTGCAGATTACATTTGTCCAGGAGGTCGCGGCGTACGTCGGTGCCGACGCCGGATTCGAACAGTACGTTGTCGGGCAGTACGACGGCGGCGCGGCCACCAGGCTTGAGGCCACGGTAGATATGCTGCAAGAAGGCCAGTTGCTTGTTGCTGGTTTTGTAGGTGAGGTCGTCGCGGGTAGGGCCGCCGCCGCCCTTGGCCGTGCCAAAAGGCGGGTTTGAGAGGATCACATCGACTTTGGGCAAGTTGGCCCCTGTTTGGCCGAGGGCGTTGCCCAGGTGGACCACACCTTCTTCGTCGCCTTCCATGCCGTGCAGCAAGGTGTTCATCAACGCTAAACGGCGGGTGCCTGGCACCAGCTCGATGCCGACAAAGGCCTTGTTGCGCTGGAAGGTGCGGTCGCGGTCGTTGAGCGCGTAGTGGTCATCAGTTTGCTGCTTGATATAGGCGTCGGCGGCAATCAGAAAGCCTGCGGTGCCGGCGGCCGGGTCCTGAATAGTTTCACCGTGCTGCGGTTTGAGGCAATTGATGATGCTGTCGATCAGCGGGCGCGGGGTGAAGTACTGGCCGGCACCGGATTTGGTCTCGCTGGCGTTCTTTTCCAGCAGGCCTTCATAGAGGTCGCCAAGGCCGTCCTGGCGGGCGCTGAACCAGTCGATGCCATCCAGGCTCTTGATCAACTGCTCTAGGTGGCGTGGCTCTTTTAGGCGGGTTTGTGCGTCGGCGTAGATTGCGGCGATTAGCGGGTCGCTGTTCTTGCCTAGATCGAGCAGCATCTGCCGGTAATGGTCGAGTAGGGTGAGCCCTGATTTACCTGACAGATCCGGCCAGCGCGCCCCCTCAGGCAGCTTGTGGGCGAAGCTGTCGTTGTTCTGTACCTGCTCGTATTCCATCTTGATAAACAGCAGCAACACCAGCTCGGTGACGTAGTCGCTATAGTTAATTCCGTCGTCGCGCAGCACGTCGCATAGGTTCCAGAGCTTCTGGACGATATCGGAGTTGGTCATGGAGTGCTCTCTAATTTGTTCATGGCGTGAACCGAATAAATCTATTCGGTACACGGGATTGAATTTGGGCGTGGTTCGCTTAGCCAGGTGGGCGGGACACCCGTGGCCGGCAGGGGGGCTTGAAGTCGTGTCTGGCATCTTCCGATACTTGGAAAGAGCGCATGTAGGGTGCGAGGCGAAAGAAGCCGATGGCTTCGAGAAAGCAATACGCCTTACCTTCGTTCAAAGTGATAAGCCCGCTCTGTTTGGCCAGGGGCAACTGCGTAGGAATATCAATGGCTGGCTTGCGAAAGGACTTCATGCGGAAAAATTACCGGCCATGTGATGGCAGGTCATTAAAAACCTGCTCATTTTGTGCGTAACTGCCGAAGCAACAATAGGCATGGCGGGTGTGTTGGGCGAGAGGCTATGCACCGCAGCATGGTTTTGCAAGATATTTGGAACTGAAGTCCTGAGCTGAGGCTTTTTGTTGTTCGACTTAGTGGCTAGCGGGTATAGGCGATGCGAGTGCTTGACGGTGGAAGCTGGTGTCCTTTGTCCTGGGACTGCGGACGCGGGTTGTCGGGAAATCAATTGGACGTCAAGATTCATCCCGCAGCCGACCACAGGTTGTCGTTCAGGGCTTCCAGCACGCGATCCAGGTTGCCACCGAGGTTGCGATCCAGGCCTTTGAGGCCTCCATCGTTCCTGAAAGCGTCGTTGACCTGCTGCGGGTCGATGATCACTTCATGTACCAATTGCTTGGCCAGGCGCTCCAGCCACTTGCGCTGCACGGACGTCCAGGGGTGTAGTGCGTAAATCTTCTGCATGGCTCGGGTCACACGCTGGTCAAACGACAGTAGGGCTTCGCCAATTGCGGCCTGTCGGATATAGCCGATGATACTGGCGGCGATTTCCTGATTGGTCTGATTGCGCCAGGCGCTTTTCAGGCTGGCTTCACTGAAACCGTGCTGATCGAGTAGCAGACGTACCTCCCGCAGCTGCTCACGAGTCAGGTCTTTGGGGCGGTTAACCACGATGCCAAGGGCAGCGGACTGGTTGAGCTGTTTGTGGATGAACTCATGGAAACTTTCCAGGTAGTCGGCGGGCTTCTGATTCTGGCCGTAGTTTTGCTCTCGCACCATCAGCTCGTCGGCGTGAGTGGAAATGACCGGGTAATTTTCCGAACCGAGTAGAGCGCTGACTGCGGCCAGCTGGTTGATCAGTAGGTTATGTTGGCGAACAAAGTTGGCAGCCTGCTGCGGACCGAGTTCATGCAGGTGGCTGTGCAGCTTGGCCGGTTCGACGCCCCAGGCATCCTGCAGCTCATCGAGTTTCTGTTTGAGGTTCGGGTTGCTCTCGGCCTTGTGCTGAGCCTTGCGCAAGATGCGCATGACGCGCTGACTCAAATGGTCGAGTACGTCATGGGCGTGGCTGCTGCCATCCTGGCTGCCGGGTGCATCGTGGCTGGCACTGCTGCTGAGTTCGCTGACCAGTTGCTCCAGGGAGATATTGGGGCTCTTTACGAGGGGTTTCATAGTGTCTACCGCTTCGAGGCTGGCGTAGAGGTCGACGGGATCGTAGATGCGGAATACGGTCTTGCCGATTTCGTCGCAACGGCGGGTAGCGCGGCCTTTCATCTGCTCATAGAGGATGCGCGAGCGCACGCGGCGCATAAATACCAGATTGCAGATTTTCGGCACATCAATGCCGGTGGTTAGCAGGTCGACGGTAATGGCAATGCTGGGGTGCGACTCGTTTTTGTAGCGGCGAATCAGTTGCTCAACCCTGTCGCTCTGGCCGGTGATGATGCGCACTGTCGCTTCGTTAAATTGCTCGCCGTAGGCCGACTTGAAGGCGTCATCAAGCAGATTTTTCACCCGTTCGGCATGAGCCTGGTTGACGCAGAAGATCATGGTCTTCTCTTCTCCGAAGGGATCTAGCTCCTTGGCCAGCTCGTCGCAGATGACCTTGTCAAAGGCGGGCGTGATTACGCGACGGTTGAACGACTCGATGTTGAAGGTGAGTTCGTCCTCCAGTTCCGCTACGTCGACTTCTCCGGTCTGCGTGTTGATGACGCTGACCGATTCGCCTTTTTCAAAGCGGATGCCGTGCTGGCTGAGCTGGGTTTCGTAGCGGACCGGTGGTTCGTGATCGATGAGCCAGTCGTCGGCCACGGCTTCCCGATAGCTGTAGGTGAATACCGGTTTGCCGAAAATCTCGCTGGTGTGTTTGGCTGGCGTGGCCGTGAGGCCGATGCGGCAGGCATCGAAGTGATCTAGCACTCGACGATATTGCGAGAGATATTGGTTGGGATCGCGCACGGCCAGCTCGCCTTCAGTCATCTCTTGGTCGAGCGTATAACCCCGGTGGGCTTCGTCGACGATGATGCAGTCAAACTCTCCCACGGATGGTGGAGTATCTGAGCGGAAAATACGGCTGACCATGGCTTGCACGGTGGCTACCTGGACGCGGGTTTCCGCTTCGGCAGCCATGTCGCCCAGTTCTTTGATGTCGTAGATTTGCCCCAGGGTATGGTTCTGCTCCAGCGTGGTGTCGTTGAACGAATCGATGGCCTGCTGGCCAAGGGCGCTGCGGTCGACCAGAAACAAAATGCGCTTGAAGCGTTCGGTCTTGAGGAAACGATACATCAGGCCAATGATGGTGCGGGTTTTACCGGTGCCAGTGGCCATGGCCAACAGGCAATCGCGCTGGTTGTTAGCCAGCGCCTGTTCCACGGACTGGATGGCCTTTTCTTGATAGTCACGCAGTTTGAGGTAGGTAAATCCTTCAACTTTGAGTTTGGCCTCGGCTTCCGCCTGGCTGCGTTTGAGCAGGTCGAGCAAATCACTCGGCGTGTGAAAATCTGGTAGCGGTCGGCGCGTGTTGGCCGGGTTGCGCAGGTCGCGGAACCATATGCCGGACTGTTCTGCGAGCTGCTTGATAAAGGGCCGGCCGTTGCAGGTGAAGGCAAAAGGCACGTGGAAGTGGCCACCTTGGCCGTCGCTCCAGGGCAGTGTTTGGCCAGCTTGCAGCCAGGGCTGTTGATGCTCGCTGGTGAGATTGAATTCGCGGGCATAACGTTCGGCCTGGGTAATGCGGTCGGCAATATTGATGCGTTTGCGCTTGGCTTCGACGATGGCGATCGGCGTAAGGCCGGCGAACAGAACATAGTCGGCGCAAGCTTTCGGGCTGCTGGTGGGCCACTCGGCGATAGCCTTGTTCTGACCTTTCTCGGGACGTGCGCCTTTGCTGTAAGTTAGGTCGAGGGAATCTGCTTCCCAGCCGGCATCGATCAGCTTCTGGTCGATCAGGATGCGGGTGAGATCTTCGGAGAGATCGAAGTTGCTGCTGGCCTGCTGGGTTTTCTTGGCAACCTGTTTGCTGGCCTGCGGCTGGGCGGCCAGTTGCTGCTGCAGTGCTTTGAGGCTTTGCTCGTGCTCGGTGCGCAGCTTATGTAAAGCTGCTTCGTGCTCTGCGGCCAACTGTTGATGGCCGCGTGACTCGGCGTCCATCTGCTCGGCGAGCACAGAATATTCCTCGGCTTCGCGCTTGAGCAGTTCAGCAAGCTGCTGGTTGCTCTCCACCTGCTGGCTGGATTCAGTTAACTGCGCTTTGAGCTGTTCGATCTGGCTTTGCAGTTCGCGTAGCGGGGCGCTGGGGTCACTGGGTGTGACGAAAGGGCCGGGTTTGAAGGCGTTGGCGTTCTTGCCGAAGGATTGGTGATACCAGATGGCCAGGGCGCGACCGACCTTTAACCCATCCATGGCTTCGCGATGCTGGGTGCGGAACCCATGGGTGGCTCTGTTCCCCTCCACGCGCAGGGTATGAAACAGGCTGCGGATGTTCTGATCCAGCTGGATCTCACGGCTGAGCTTATACAGCAGGTCGGACTGAGTGGTATTGGTATCGAATTCGATACCGGCGTGGCTGGCCAAGTCCTGGGCCAAGGCTTCACCGAGTTGGCGCAGTTTGATCAGAGTGGTGTTAGGATCGCTGGCAAATACTTGCTCGGCAGTGCTCGCAAGCTGTAGGAAGACGGGGTCGTGCTCCTGGAGAAAGGCGAAATTGCTGCTAGCTGCCATGGTTGATCCTTCGGTTGCGTATCCACTCAATGTGCAAAGCTTGGCTTGATCATGCGTAAGTTGCAGTAGCTTAACCAAGGTAAGCAGAGTTTGGCCATGGCATAGCGCCATTCAATGTGAATTTCCCCGGGTTCTGCGTGAAGTCGGAAATGGCCAATATAGGAGGTTGTTCTTGTCGTGTTTAACCGTGCTTGCCAGCGTTTCGCTTGGCCGCTGCCTTTCCAAGCTGTGCAACAAAATCAAGCACGACAGCGTCGATACGTTTGAGGAAGTGTGCGGGCCTGCAGTCCTGTCTATTAGGCTACGAGCCATCGAGCCAATCTCATCTCAACTTCATCGCGGGGTAAGCGACATCTGGGATAATTTAGAAGACTGGTTAGTCCGGCAGCCAAGGACTGCACGGGAACGCTTCTTTGTTCCATAGCGTCGAGAAGCCAGAGCAATCCAAATACTGTCCCAGTTCTTGCCGCCTCTCTTTGGAGCGCTTTGTCGCCTGATACAAGGCAGTGATTAGGTCTTTTTGAACAGGCTAGCGCGAAGCAATCTGGCAACGAGAGCGCAGGGCTTTGCGCATTTATGTCTTGAGCGTCCGACAGCTCTTGGGCTGTTAGTGCAATAACGCCCAAGCCAAGAGAACGCAGGTATGGGCCGTTATGCGCTTCCAGCTCGCGCTTATAAAGTAAATCGGGAACCACTATCGCCATTCCGCACGAGAAGGCGGCGTCTAGTAGACCTGCTCTTTCCAGGTCGATCAAAACGGAGGTGTCGGAGACGAGAATGATCAAAATTTAAACTCCGATTCCCATCAGTCGAGCATCAAGCTCACGAACGCTGATCTTTAGCAGCTCAGCAGCTCGGGATTCAGATATGGCGCCTTCAGACACTGCTCTGAAGCACATACGCTCCATTCGTTGTGGCACTTCAGCACCTAGTAAATACGGTTCGTTAGAGCCCTGGCCGTTCCAGCCCTTTGCCTTGATCTGTCCAAATAAGCGCCCATAAACAGCTTTGGTAATCACGCCTAGCTGTGCACAACGCACAACTAGGGAGGCAATACTTACTTTGAACAGCTTTTTTAGCTCTACTAGCTCGCCAAGCGAGATTGAGGTTCTGTGCTCACCAAGCAACTGAGTCATCATTTCCCTAGCCATTAGAAGCGCACCGGCAAATCGATCGGCAGCTTTCTCCTGATCCGCATCGCTCAGTCCCGAAAACTGGAGCACGAGGTGGGCTAACTCATGCGCCAAAGTGAAGCGCTGCCTCTCGCCATTGTGATGTTGGTTCACAACAATCACTGGTACATCTTCTCTATTTGGGCGGCTGACATGAGCCTTGGAACCCGAGACTTTTTCTGGAAGTTGCAGAGAGATGACCTTAACGCCCTTCTTCTCAAGGAGCTCGGCCATTGACGGGATTGCGTCAATCCCCAATTTCCAATTCAGCCTAAGAGCCTCAGCTGCACGCTCAGCATCTTCGATGCGCTCAATGAAAAACGCTGAATCATCGAGAGGCATCCAAGTCTCCCCCGCTTCTGGCATCAGCTCTTCTAGCTCCAGATAGCGCTCCACTTGATCAAGCACTGCCGACTCAACAGCGCGTTCCTCTTTGGGGCCCGCTTGTGGCCCCTTACGAAAATCTACGCCGGTAAGCTCAATTTCCTGGCGACTGAGCAAGTATTCCGAAGTCACGCCTAAAGCATCTGCAAGGGCAAGCAGAGTGGTGGAACCTGGCATCATTTCATCGCGCTCGTACTTTCCGATCGCTTGCGCCGACACATGCCCCTGGATGCGAGCTTCTAGCTCGCGCAGAGAGAGCCCTTTGGACTCCCTGGCACGTTTCAGTCGGTTTCCAATCATGGTCAGCTCCAGATAATTTTGGTTTACAGATTGACGAATTAAATTGTGATTTGTAAACTCGTGATCGTCAAGGCTGATACGATGGGTGCAAAGGCAAACCACAATAATGTCTGCATCATACGACGCGGCGATCAGTGGGGGGCTTTAAGGGAGGGGAGAGAGCACCGCGGCTTTTTGATACGCGGCAACAGGCGATCGATGCAGGCCAGCAAATGGCAAAGCAAGGTCGAGGTGAGCTACTGATTCATGGTGAAAATGGGCGTATTTGCGCTCGGGATTCACACGACAATGATCCGTGCCCACTGAAAGGGTGCGAAATGATCGTACGAAGGTATCCGGCAAATGGTGCCGCATTCAGGGAAATGGGAGGAAAAAATGCAGATTCATAAATGAAACGAGGCAAGCTAGGAAGCTTGCCTCGAGTGAACCCAGCGAAGCGCTGAATTCGGGTTTGGTCGCCTAAGAGTCTCTCTTTGCTGGTTCACGCTGTCAAGTTTCTCCACGGTTTTTCTGTTCATCGCTGTCGACGTTTTCGGCGAGCGAGGGATCAAATTACTTAAAGGAAATTGAGAGATGACTACCAACGATGAAGTTGTAAACCTGGAAGCCTACGCAAAAGCTAAGCTTGAGGTTCCGCACGGAAAGAAGTACCAGATTAAAGTCGACAAGCAGCAATACGTTGTCGATGTATCTGAAATGACTGGACGCCAGATCCTAGAGTTAGCTGGTAAGGTTCCTCCCGAGCGCCACATCCTTCAGATGAAAGAGGGGCCAAGCGTACGGAAAATCGAACTCGAAGAGGTCGTGAGCTTCCTTAAGCCAGGTATTGAGCGCTTCATGACGATTCCGAACGAGGTTACCGAGGGCGAAGGCCCTGTACCTCGTCGGGAGTTCGGAATTCTGGAAGATGACGAGCAATACTTGAACTCGCTTGGTCTCCGTTGGGAAACCGCTATGGAGGGGGGCGTTCGTCGTGTTGTGATTCACAACTGGCCTGTGCCCGCTGGCTACAACAGCAGTGCTGTAAGCGTTAACGTCCAACTGCCACCGGGCTACCCGGACACCCAAATCGACATGGCCTATTTTTATCCGCCGCTGATGCGTGCGGACGGTCGCCCGATCGGCGCTCTTGCCGCTGATCAATTTGATGGTAAGGCATGGCAACGCTGGTCTCGTCACCGCACTGCTGGCGGTGCTTGGCGCATGGGTATCGACTGCTTGGAAACGCACATGGCTTTGGTCAACGACTGGTTGATCGCGGAGCTACGCAAATGATGAGGCGTTACTCTTTCGCCATGGCTGGTGTACATCATGCCCAAGCAATGAGCCATCTATTTCCTGGCGATGGACGGGAGGCTGTCGTCATTGCACTGTGCGGTATGGCAACAAGTAATCGACGCAGCAGCTTTTTGGTGCAGTCGATCATTCCGGTTCCATATGAGGCATGCCGGATTCGGGAGCCTCATCGTGTAACCTGGTCGCCGGAGTCAGTTGTTCCCGCGCTGACTGCAGCAATGAACCGGGGGTTACGTGTCGTCAAGATACATAGCCACCCCGGTGGCTACGATGCGTTTTCTCACACCGATGATCGCTCTGACACCGAATTTTTCTCCTCGGTATTTGGCTGGCTTGATACGGAAGAACCTCAAGCCAGTGTCGTGATGTTGCCGAGTGGGGAGATGTTTGGTCGTACGGTATGGCCGGATCGTTTGGGTGAACCCCTTGATGAGATTCGAATTGCAGGGGACGACATTCAGGTTTGGCGGCCACACGCCATTTCAGAGGTCACTCCTGGCTATGCCCAGCGAATCGCCCAAACCTTCGGTGAAAACACCTACAACCTATTTCGGTCACTTCGGATAGGCGTTGTTGGTTGCTCGGGTACAGGCAGCATTGTGATCGAGCAGCTAGCTAGGAATTGCGTGGGGGGGCTGATCCTTGTCGATCCTGATCACATTGAGGATAAAAACCTTAATCGCATCCTGAATAGCACTTGGGACGACGCAAAGCAGGGGCGAAGTAAGGTCGAAGTTATGTGCCGGGCCATCAACACGATGGGCTTGGGTACGGAGGTCGTTGCTCTCAAAGCTGATTTGATGAATCGAGAAGTTATTCATCATTTGTCTACTTGCGACGTGGTAGTTGGATGCATGGATTCAATCGATGGTCGACACCTGCTGAACAAGCTGGCGAGCTACTATCTGATCCCACTCATTGATGTTGGTGTTCGCATTGATGCAGATGGCGTGGGAGGCATCGATCAGGTTTGCGCAGCTGTTCACTATGTCCAACCTGGTGGTTCCAGTTTAATGAGCCGAGGCGTGTATACACAGGCAGACTTGGATGCTGCATTCTTGATGCGGGAGAATCCTCAGCAATATGCAGACCGGCTTAAAGAAGGCTACATCCGTAACTCGCGCGTTGATCAGCCAGCGGTCATATCTATCAATATGCAAGCGGCTGCGCTTGCTGTGAATGAGCTCCTGGCGAGGCTTCACCCCTACCGAGTTGAGTCGAACCGTGAGTATGCGTATCGACGTCTTGTGCTCAGCGACCCGCCAGCCAGTAGCGACAGTCCGGAAAGTAATCCATGTCCCATCTTTTCTGCTCGGTTGGGCTACGGTGATACCGAGCCACCTCTAGGGTTGCAGAACCTTCTAGCCCAACCGGGGGCTTAAATGTTGTGGCTCCTTCGTTGGCTTCAACAGCTATTCGGAATCACCCCAAGGTATCGCTTACGTAGGTGTGACGAGGTACCGGGCTCGATCGATCGTTATACGTTGTACGTCGTGGGATCTGACGGGTGTTATTGGCTTGCCGTGATGACTTGCCCATGTGGGTGCGGTGATTTAGTCCAGCTCTCTTTGGCAAGCTCTGGCCACCCGCGATGGATTTTAGATTGGGGAGTCCAAGGGGCGGTGTCACTCCATCCATCGGTTCATCGAACAACTGGATGCCGAAGTCATTTCTTCCTCAAACAAGGAAAAGTGATCTGGTGTAACGGCTGAGTGTTAAAAGATCTGCATTAGTTATGCACTTGGGAAACGCCGAGCAGCCCCAGAATTTTTGCCCCGCTTTGGCGATCCAGCCGGTAGTGGGCAAACACCCGTGCCAGCCGCTCACCGAGCCAGCCCTTGAAGCAGGATTTTTTTAGCAGCCCAATCAGCAACGTGGCCTGGATCAGCCACTTCATGGTGTCCAGCAGGGGCTGGAGGGTGCCGAGGTAGTTCATTGCAATCCTTTGCGATTAATACGCCGCACCAGTATCCATGTTGTCCCGCATACAGAAGCGTCTCTTGCGGTGAGCCGATCCGCCCAGCATTCCAGCGGTTATTCATTTTCGCGTCCGCGAAAATCGTAGTGGTACGGTGCAGTCTGGCGCGCTAGGCCGTCGATGATGTCGGTTCGTTACTCTGCGCCGAGATTTCGCGTCCGCGAAAATAACGCAGTGACTTGTCGGGCATATTTTTCACGTTCGCGAAAATCACAGATGCATGATGTCCATGTTCTGAGCTCAGACCACCCCTGCTTGTTTCAGATCGCACCCTCAGAGCGCAGGTCTTCTAGCGTTGGCTTGTACAGCTCGTCGATGTACTGTGAAAACTCACCTGAGCTCATGTGGGCAACGTCAGAAAGATAGTCTTCACCTTCGGGCGTACTTTCTCAGGGGGCCGTGCGGTGCTCACATGGGCGGGCATGTGGCGAAGCTCGAAAATGTTGCGTTGCTCAGTAGCAGCACATTGCAGGGACTCCAAGGCGGCAGCAATGGCCAGCAGCTTTACCTTGTATCGAGTCATGGCTTGATCTGGTGTCTCACCTGGCCCGACGATGAATGACATCAGCTCATTTTTCTTCATTGACGGCAAACCAGAGCGTTCAATTCAGCTCGTCCATGTCTGCAAACAGGTCTCGGTACTCGGGCAGTAGCCGGCTAAAGAGGTGGTCTTGCTCTTCCTGCGTCATCACGTATCCCCTGTGGCTAACGGTGCAGAGAGCACCGTCAAATCATCCCTTAATGATCGTAGTTTTTCGCGTACGCGAAAGTCGGTGCTGTGTCGGTGCTGACTGGAAAGTTTCGCGTCCGCGAAATTTAGGACGTTCTGCGCGTTCTTCAATGAGTCCTCAAATCCGGCTTCCGGTTATGTGGTGGAGGTCCCTATATAAATATTGGGCTGAGCTACCAGAATGTTTCGCGACATTCGGAAATACCTCAAGAGCCTAGTCTGAAGTGTCCTCTACGTGTTTGTCATACAAAAGCTGCTCGAAGACCTATCCTGCACTAGTAAATTTCCTCATCTTTGGTGGGGCGGGAGCGTAAGCAGTTGCGAAGCAAAAAAACCTAAAAGAATACAGGAAGGATGCATTGATGATGCATTGATGATGCATTAGTGATGCAGAAGGAATACAGACATAAAGCGAATTCAGGGCATACCCGGGAAATTCATATTTTAGAAGCGTCATTGCACGCGATCGCTTCATGCTTGACCAAATATTTTTCGCTAAGATGGTGGTGGAAGTAATTTAAATTTGCTGTTTAACTTCTAGGCGAGATGATTTTTTATGGATGATTAGTTATGAGTAATTACGCTAAATTACTAATAAGGTGTTTGAGAGGTGGACTGGTTTTTACGGCTTTTATAGGCCATCAAACGGCTAGCGCGGGGATACCCGTTATAGATGGCGTGTCCAATGGCATGCGAGTTGCGGAATTTGCGCAAACCGTTGTTCAGTGGGGTAAGGAGATTGCTGAGATGCAGGCCCAATATGAGCAATTGGTTCAGCAGTATCAGCAGATGCAGGAAACCCATGACAGCATAAATGGCAGTCGCGGTATGGGCGGCTTGGCAAGAAGTGACTACGGGTATTTAGCAGGTGACTGGCAGTCTGTAATGACCGAGTCCGACTTTAAACCGGTGCTTGAGGCGTCCAAGATTATGGAGGCGAGCCAAATGGGATTGTCAATAAATAGTGATGCTGTGCATGTGTATCAAGGTTCGCAGAATCAGAATGCACTGAGCTTGTCGATAAGCGAGCAAGGATACAATCAGGTCAGTTCTCGATTTCATTCCCTGAATGATTTGCTGGATAAAGTGAACGGGGCAGTTGAGCTAAAGGATATTCAGGACTTACAAACCAGAATTCAGGGGGAGCAAATGTTGCTGCAGAACGAACAGAACAAAATCGTTCTATTGGCGCAGCTGCAGTCTGGCCAGAGAGAGGTATTGGATCAGCAGTCCAGAGAGATTGCGATTAAGGCCGGCGAGTTTGTCAAGCGTGAGGGGTGGTGAGCATGAGGGGGATTCTATTAGCTGCGCTTGTGCTACTGCTTACGGGTTGTAAAAAGGGTGCTCCGTTTGTTGATAATCCGTCCAGAATATTCTTGGACGGTAAAGAGTATACCCAGCAGGAGTATCTGGAAAATTTCTGTACAGAAATTCCGGATGACCCCGAGTGTCTGAAAGTATCGGCTGCCCTTAGTCGGAATTCTGTTGAGTTCGTCAAGCGTAAGGGGTGGTAGATAAATGGACATTGCTGAGTTCGGTTTTTTCAATCGAATATTTTCTGAATTGGATGCTGCGCTAAATGTTTATATAAGTGATGTAGTTGTCAGGGTGATCGATTCACTTGGGCCTGTCACCGCACAGCTTTTAGCGCTCTATTTCATCATACACGGCTTGATGATGATGCGAGGTATGGTTGATGAGCCTATTACGGATTTTGTGTCGCGTGTGGTACGGCTCTCTCTAATCACTGGTTTGGCTCTGAATGTTGGTTATTACAATAATGCTGTAGTCGATTTTATTTGGCGTTTTCCAGAGGCCCTGGCGGCGCTTATTGTGCAAGGTGCGCCCGGCTCAGGTTCCGCATCATACCTTGATGGTCTGATGTCACAGATGTATTCGTTAGGTTCGGCCTTTTGGGTAAAAGGCACTGCATCAACTATTCCGCATGTTGGGTTGATTCTTTGCGCTATTGCCGTTTGGATCGTTGGTCTAGCCTTGACGGCATATGCTGCGTTTCTCCTATGCCTTTCTAAATTCATGCTGGCTATTCTGCTTGCTCTTGGGCCGGTATTTATAGTGCTGCTGATGTTCGATTCAACAAAACGTTTTTTTGAGAGTTGGTTAGGGCAGGCTTTAAATTATGGGTTTATGGTTGTGCTTGCCGGGGCATGTATAAAATTAGTGATGGCCGTTCTAGAAATGTATCTACTGGAAAGCGGTGCGGGAATAAAGCTTGATCCGCAAGTAAGTGATATTGTGCCTGCTGCTGCTATTTGCGTTATCGGATCGCTACTGCTTGTACAGGTTAACTCAGTCGCGTCTGCTTTAGGTGGTGGAGTCGCGATCAGTACGCTAGGTGCTGCGGGAGCGATATACAACAAGGCGAAAGGCGGAGTGGTTGGCGCAAAAAATATTGCTATAGGTAAAACACTGTCTGATATGCGTGCTGCTCGTCGTCAAAAGTATAGTAATGCAAGGTGGGCAAGCCAAAACCCAAGCAATGCCGCAAAGGCGGCTGGTATTCCTATGGCGGCGTATAGGCAGTTAACTGCGTCTCGTTTTAATAATGTCTCGAGAGGTTGAAAATGGAGATATATATGATTTTTTTAGCGTGTTCTGTTGCTGTGATGGCAACTGTTATAGCGGCTATCCTGACGCAAAGGAATGTTAGATATGTTCGTGCTGCTTTGAGTGTTAAAAGCGTAGCTGCACAAGCGGCAGATTGTGCTCTGCTGAATATGTGTTTGTTTGTAACTTGGATAGTTGTGTTGCAGGATTGTGTCGAGGTGGCTAAAGGGGCTGCCTTAAGCGGATTGTTTAGTGTCGTTGTATTTTATGTTGCGTTGGCAGCACTCTTGTTTAAAAAGCTTCGACGTTCCCAGGAGGCTAAGCCGATCTGACTACGAACCGCGCTGGCAGTGATTTATTCGGAAAGCTCTCATTTTTGAGGGCTTTTTTGTCGCGCTTGCCAAAGATCATAGGCGGCTTGTTGGGCCAGCCAATGGCTGGCTCTGCCCGGGACTGCAAGTTCGAGCTGTGCGTCGAGTTCGTGACTTACAGGTGCATGGCACAGCATGATTGCTGAAAGTGATCTGGGAGGGCCGCCTATGCACTTAACCAGGCTTGCTGCCGCCAGCCCCAGCGCTGGAAGTGCGTCTTCGAGTAGGTATTCGCCGGGGTGTGGCGGGTTGCGCGTGGGCATATGAATTCCTGCATGGATTGTGCGCATCGCGGCGTACAGAGGGTGAGCAGCCATGCCTCTCTGACGCTATTCATTGCGTAAGGCCGCGACCAAGTCCAGCCTTTAAGCCTTTCAAGTGTGCAATCGCTACTTCTTTGGCTGCCACAGGTCTGGTTGGCACAGCTACCTGATCACGCTTTTGGCGGTCTCTGGCTGGCTGCTTATGTGTCGGACAAAACTGACCTTTCTCATAGCGCTTCAGCAGCCCAAAAAACCACCGAATGGGCGTCGTTCGGATGACCCCGCCTTGTGACAACGCACCTGCCAACTCGTCCAGTAGTGTTTGAGCGTCCTCAACTGGTACTGTCGATAGAGCCTTGGCTACTGCAGGTATGTCGCTGGCTGGTATCCCCACTGGGTACTCCAAGTCAGCATGAGCGGGTGATTGCACGCATTCAAACGTTTTTGTAGTAGTAGTTCTTTTTTCTCTTAGTACTTGTTCTGTATCTGTATTTAGTAGCGTCGGGTCTTCCGAAGACGGTGGCACCGTATTCGGGTTTTCCGTTCCTGGTTCCACCACAGTCGGAAAACCCGAACGTGGTGGTGTAGGTGCTGGGAGGGTAGGGGTATCGGAGACCTCCCACAGCGTTTTGCTGAATCGGCCGTGTGTACCTCGTTCTCGAGTGATGAGCAGATAACCAGCGTTCTCTAGTTCTTTTGCTCGGGCTCTGGTTGCGTCGCGTCCGCAGGACTTTTGCTCAGCAAGATGGCAAAGGCGCAGTCTGAAATCATCCGGCAGTGAGAGTATGTAAACCAGAAGGCCGAGGGCTCCCCATGAGATACGGCTATCGCGTATCAAATCATTAGGCAGCGTAGTGAAATCTCTTGTGACTTTGCGCTTGATAATAACAGTGTCAGACATGCACTTAGGCCCTGATGCCGCTGGCTGCGGGAGATAGCTCTAAAACGTCTTGTACTTGAAGAGTCCTAAAGTAAAGGCGGCGGCCTATTCGAACGATTGTTGGTTTTAGTTTTCGCGATAAGTCAGTGTCCGAGTACAGTGAGACGCGCAGCCCGTCCGCTGATCGGTTGAGAAGTTCAGCAATATTTGCAAGGCTCATTAATGGGCCGAAGCGTGAGAGAAGATATTCTTCCGTAGACATTGGACACCTTCAGTAGTTGGGCGTAGGTGACCGTATTTTTATCTTTTACAGATATATGTCAAATCGCTGGCTGTCTGTTTTGCTTGATGTTCTTAGTTTGATTGTTTGATGTTGGTAGGTTTGATTTATCAATATTATACATATTGATAATTGTGTGATTTATTTTTCCCTTGCGGGTCATATGCTTATCCTCCGGCGGGGCTTAGGCATAGATTTTTTAGAGATTTTTTTGAGCTGACTGACAACTGGCAGTCCCGGATGGGCAAAGCTCTTTAGTCGAGGCGCGATTCAGCTAGGTGGACGTGTCCGCCTAGCTGGAGCGTGCCAGTTTTGTACGAAAGGGCTGCATGGCAGAGGGGCTAAGGCTCGCGAACCAATCTGTCCAGCTTGCTCACAAGATCCTCCGCACGTAGGTGCGTGTAACGCTTCAGCATCTGCATCGACTTGTGTCCGCTGATGGCGGACACCTCCTGGTCGGATAGGCCGCCCTCGACCAATCGGCTCACAGCCTCATGACGCAGATCGTGAAAGCGCAGATCAGGCATGCCGAGCTTGGTCTTCAGCAAGCCCCAGGTCTTGGTAAAAGCGTAGGGGCCGCGCTTGCCGTTTTTGCCAGGTTCGCCAAAGAACACCAGGTCACAGTCAATCGGGCGCACGGGGTTGTTCAGAGCTGCCTGGAAGGTCTCTGTTGCCCATTTGCTAAGCGGGACAGTGCGTGCACTGTCGTTCTTGGTGTCTGAGAGACGCACCACGCGTTTTTTCATGTCGACCTGGTGCCGTCGCAGGGATGTGATCTCGGATGAGCGCATGCCGGTTTCCAGGGCGATACGGACGATCCAACCGAGCATGGGGTTGCTGTGATTGTTTACGGCTGTCAGCAGGCGGCGTTCTTCTTCTGCAGACAAGCGCCGGTCACGGCCTTCGCCGGGGCTGGGTTTGCGGATATTCAGCACCGGATTGAAGCTGAGTCCCAGGCCCCATTCCTGAATTGCCACGGTGAACAGGTGGCTGAGGAGGGCCAGCTCCAGGCGTACGGTGTTGTTGCTGGTAGGTTTGCCGCGATTGGTGATTGATGCCAAGCGGGTATCGCGGTAGCCGGCGATGATTTCAGCGGAGAGGGCAGCCATGGAGTATTTACCCAAGTGGCTAATCAGCTGTTGAGCTTTAGTCGCTTCGGCGCGCTGAGTGGTTGGCTTCTTGGTTGGACTGATTTCGTTCAGGTAGCGTTTCAGCGCCAGTTCCAAGGTCATGCGCTCGGAGCCGCTGCGCTGTATGTACACGCCTCTGACCATTTCGTCTTCGGTGCGGCGTGCCCAGTCTTCGGCGTCACGCTTCGTACGGAAGGTTTTTGTGTTGGTCGGCCAGCCTGTTTTGCGCACCAGAGCTTTCCAGGTGCCTGCAGTCGTTTTGACGAGGGTGGCCATGATTTTTCTACTCCAAAGGCTTGCCGCAGTACCGGCACTGTACTGAATTTGTACCTTTGGACTATAGGACTGGTCTAGCGGTTTTTGTGGCAGGCATGAAAAAGCCGCGCAATGCGCGGCTTTGAGTGTGGTGGGCCCACACGGACTTGAACCGTGGACCAAAGGATTATGAGTCCTCTGCTCTAACCAACTGAGCTATAGGCCCTCAGTAGGTCGCGGATTATAGCGACGGTTTCGCGGCTGTGCTATCCGAAAAATCCAATACGGTTGTACGAAGAAATGTCGCGGCAAATTCGTCGGGGGGTAGAGGCACGCTGACGATGTAGCCCTGGATTTGTTCACAGCCCTCGTAGGCCAGGAATTGCTGCTGCGCCTGGCTTTCCACGCCCTCGGCAATCACGGTGAATTGCATGCTTCGGCCCAGGGCGATGATGGCGCGCACGATGGCTGCGTCGTGCGGGTCATCCGGCAGACCGCGGACGAACGACTGATCGATCTTGAGAATGTCCAGGGGCAGTCTCTTGAGGTAACTCAGTGACGAGTAGCCCGTGCCGAAGTCGTCGATCGCCAGTTGCACGCCCAAGCGCTTGAGCTGGTGCAGCACGGTCAGCGCCTCTTCGGCCTGGCTCATGATGAAGTTTTCGGTGATTTCCAGTTGTAGCAAGCCGGGCTTGAGCCGGTAATCCTTGAGCAATTGTTCGATGCGCCCAAGCAGGTTCGGTTGGCGCAATTGGGCGCCAGCGAGGTTTACCGACAGCGGGCCAAGGCCTTCGTAGGTTTTGTTCCACTCGTGCATTTGCCTGCAGGCAGTGTCCAGTACCCAGTCGCCAATCTGCAAAATCATGCCGTTTTCTTCAGCCAGGGAGATGAAGTGTTCCGGCGGTACGTCGCCAAAGGTTGGATGGCGCCAGCGGATCAGTGCTTCGGCACCCACCAGGCGATAGTCATCGAGGCTGATCTTCGGTTGGTAGTAAAGGTGCAGTTCATTGCGTTCGATGGCGCGGCGCAGTTCATGTTCAAGCGCCACGCGTTCGCTGGCCTGGGCAGTGAGATCGCGGGTGTAACTTTCAACCCGGTTACGGCCCTTGGCCTTGGAGCGGTACATCGCCGCGTCGGCGTTCTTGATCAGCGTGGCGACGTCGCAGCCGTCCTGTGGATAAAGGCTGGTGCCGATGCTGGAACTGATAAAGAACTCGTGTTCGCCAGCCTGGAATGGTGCGGTAAAGCAATTGAGCAGCTTGATGGCGATGTTGTCGGCATCGCTGGGTTGCTGCAGGCCAGGCAGCAAAATGATGAACTCGTCACCGCCCAGGCGCGCCACGGTGTCGATGTCCCGTAGCTGTTCCTTGAGGCGAACGGCGATGCCTTTGAGCAGCAGGTCGCCGACGGGGTGTCCGAGGCTGTCGTTGATGTGTTTGAAACGGTCGAGGTCGAGGAACAGCACCGCGCCCTGACCACCGTTTTCTTTCTGGGTGTTGAGTGCAGTCAGCAAGCGGCTTTCGAACAGCGTGCGATTGGGCAGGCCGGTCAGTGGGTCATGGTGCGCCTGATAATCGAGCTTGGCCTGGGCGTGCTTGAGGCTGGAAATGTCGGCGAACACCGCCACGAAGTGTGTGATGAATTTGTCGCGGTTACGCACGGCGCTGATGGTCAGCCAGCTCGGGTAGAGCTCGCCGTTCTTGCGTCGGTTGGAAATTTCGCCCTGCCAGTGGCCTTCGGCAGTCAGTTGGTGCCACATGGCTGCGTAAAACGCGCTGTCATGCAGGCCCGAGGCAAGCAGGCGAGGCGTGTGCCCCAGGGCTTCGCTTTCGCTGTAACCGGTGATTTCAGTGAAGGCGCGGTTGACGGCGCTGATGTGCTGTTGGGTGTCGGTGATCAAAACGCCTTCGGCGGTACTCTCGAACACGGTGGCGGCCTGTTGCAGTTTTTCCTGCATCAGGTGGCGTTCGGTGATGTCCCGGGCGATGGTCAGCATGCAATCCTCGTCGCCAATCGGCAGAGGACGGCTGGACACCTCGCAGAGGCGGATCTGTCCATCGCTGCGACGGATGTGGCAACTGAAGTCGCGCACGAAACCATCGCGGTGCAGCAGGTCGAGCATCTGTTTGCGTTCGTTGAGGTTGACCCAGATCCCTAGATCCAGAGCTGAGCGGTCCACCGACATCGCACTGTTGAACCCGGTGATACGGCTGAATCCCTCGTTGACCTCAAGCAACAGGCCATCGCTCTGCCGGGACAGCAGCAAGCCGTCTGGAGAGGCGTGGAAGGCCTTGGCGAATTTTTCTTCTGAGGTTTGCAGCTGTTGTTGGGTTTCCTTGAGCTGGGTGATATCGCGCACAACCACCACCAGGGCTGGCGTTGTATCGAGGTCGAACGGTTCGGCTGAGATCAGGCCGGTAAAAACCTGGCCGTTGTTGCGGCGAAAGGGCATCTCCAGGTTGCGGATGCTGCCGGCCTGCAAGCGCTGCAACAACCCTGGTCCTACACCGGGAATGCCCCAGATGTTGAGGTCGGTGGCCGTCTGACCGATGACTTCTTCGGCCCGCAGGCCGATTTGCTCTTCAAACGCTTCGTTTACCTCAAGCAGACAGCCGTCGCTGAGCCGCGCAATGACCAGAATGTCCGGGCATTGCTGGAATACGGAGGCGAACTTCTGTTCCGACAGGCGCAGCGCTTCTTCTGTGCGCTTGGCTTCGCTGATGTCGATCATCAGCCCGCGCAACACCGGTTCATGGCCATGTTCGATGAGGCTGACAATGTCACGGACCCACAAGGTGCGCCCGTCGGCGGTGATGACTCGGTAATCCAGGCTGTGATCTCGCCCGGCCAGCACTTCGTGGTCGCAAAAGTTTTGCGCACGGATGAGGTCCGCGGGGTGGATGATGTTGCGCCAGAAGCCCGGTATCAACCAGTGCGATAGGGGATAACCCAGCAGATCTTCCGCATGGGGCGACACATAGCTGTAGGTGAAATCGCTTATTCGCGCTTCCCAGGCAATGGCCGACAGGCTTTCTACCAGTCCACGGTAGTGGTATTCGCTGCTCCGCAGTTCCTGTTCAAGATCGACCCGTCGAGCGATTTCCGAACTCAACCGACGGTTGATCCGGATCACCACTGCCAGCACGATCATCAGTAGCAGTAAGCCTGGCAGGCCATAGACCAGCAAGTCGGACCAAAATGTCCGGTGATCGAGAACGTTGCCAACCCAGTGCTCCTGAATAGCGCTGATTTCGGCGGGAGACATGTCGGCCAGGACTTTGTCGAGGATGCCGACCAGCATTTTGTTGTCCTGCGGTACGCCCATGGCCAGTTGATAGCGATAAGGGGTTTCGCCGCTCACATACAAACCGTCAAGCTTGAGCTGGCGCAGGCTCCAGACGCTGGAGGCGAGATCGCTCACCACAGCGTCCACTTCGTCAGTCGCCAGCGCCTGCAAGGCTGAGCTGACATTGGGCATGGCCACCAGGTTGAGATCGGGATGGTGGGTGCGTAAGAGTTCGTGGGGCGCATAGTTTTCCACCACGGCGATTTTCAGGCCGTACAACTCTTCGATTTTGCGCGGCTGGGCCCCTCCCACGTGGGCCATGATAACGATCGGGAAATCCAGATAAGGGCGAGTGAACGACAGGAAAGACTGACGTTCCGGAGTCGACATGATGCCCGGCAAGAGATCCAGCTTGCCTTGCTTGGCCTGGTCCAGAACCACTGTCCAGTTGGCCGGTTCGACAGGCGTCAGGTTGATGGCCAATCGCTGTCGAATTAGGGCGATATAGTCTGCCGCAAGGCCCTGATAACGCCCTTGATCGTCGCGAAACTCAAAAGGGGGCCAGGACGCATCAACGCCCAGGCGCAAGTCCGGGTGGTCCGCAAGCCAGCTTCGTTCATCGTCGGTTAGAGTCAGCGCGCCAGCCGTTGCGGTCCAGGTTATAAGCGACAGCAAAAAAAGCACGGTCGGCAGTCTGGGCATAACGGTCTCGTTATGGCTCGGGGAATGCGTCAGAGTGTAGACGGGCAAATCGGCGAGAGGGGTATAGCGCGGGGATTTAATCTGCATAAAACAAAACCCCCGGCCTGAGCCGGGGGTTATGTGATCACTCGTCGAGGAAGGAGCGCAGATGCTCGCTTCGCGTCGGGTGGCGCAACTTGCGCAACGCCTTGGCTTCGATCTGACGAATCCGTTCACGGGTCACGTCGAACTGCTTACCAACCTCCTCGAGGGTGTGGTCGGTATTCATGTCGATACCGAAACGCATGCGCAGTACCTTGGCTTCACGGGCAGTGAGGCCGGACAGCACTTCGCGAGTCGCTTCTTTAAGGCTCTCAACGGTGGCTACATCGATTGGCGACTGCATGGTCGAGTCTTCGATGAAGTCGCCCAGATGGGAGTCTTCGTCATCACCGATCGGGGTTTCCATGGAGATCGGCTCTTTAGCGATCTTCAATACCTTACGGATCTTGTCCTCAGGCATTTCCATGCGTTCGCCCAGCTCTTCCGGAGTCGGTTCGCGACCCATTTCCTGCAACATCTGGCGGGAAATACGGTTGAGCTTGTTGATCGTCTCGATCATGTGCACCGGAATACGGATGGTGCGGGCCTGGTCGGCGATCGAGCGAGTGATCGCCTGACGGATCCACCAGGTGGCATAAGTCGAGAATTTGTAGCCGCGGCGGTATTCGAACTTGTCTACCGCTTTCATCAAACCGATGTTGCCTTCCTGGATCAGGTCGAGGAACTGCAGGCCACGGTTGGTGTACTTCTTGGCGATGGAGATCACCAGACGCAAGTTCGCTTCAACCATTTCTTTCTTCGCGCGGCGGGCCTTGGCCTCACCGATCGACATGCGACGGTTGATGTCCTTGATCTCGGCGATCGTCAAGCCGGTTTCGGCTTCCAGCGCGGTCAGCTTCTGCTGGCAACGAATGATGTCCGGTTGCAGGCGAGCGATGGCTTCAGCGTATTTGGTTTTGCCTTTGCCCAGTGCATCGGTCCAGCTTTCGTCGACTTCATTGCCCGGGAACTGGCGCAGGAAATCGGCACGCGGCATGCGAGCATCACGAACGCAGAGCTGCATGATTGCACGCTCTTGCTGACGCAGACGATCCAGGGCACTGCGAACACGCTCGACCAGGCCTTCGAATTGCTTCGGAACCAGTTTGATCGGCATGAACAGCTCAGCCAGGGCCAACAGCTCGGCGATTGCCTGCTTGTTGTTACGGCCATGCTTTTTCAGCGCCTTGCGGGTGATTTCCGCCTGATCGGCTACAGCGCCAAAACGCTGGGCAGCGATGATCGGGTCCGGACCGCTTTCGGCTTCTTCTTCATCATCCGAAGATTCGGCTTCATCGTCGTCGCTGTCGTCATCCGCTTTCGCGGTTTTGGAATCGACCGGCGGTGGCACTTCGGCGGCAGGCGGCGTAATGCCGTCGTCCGGGTCGATGTAACCACTCAGAACGTCGGACAGGCGACCACCTTCGGAGGTGACGCGGGTGTATTCGGAGAGAATATGGTCAACCGTGCCAGGGAAGTGCGCGATTGCGCTCATCACTTCACGGATGCCTTCTTCGATTCGCTTGGCGATTTCGATTTCGCCTTCACGAGTCAGAAGCTCGACTGTACCCATTTCGCGCATGTACATGCGCACAGGGTCAGTGGTGCGACCGATATCGGTCTCCACCGCTGCCAACGCAGCGGCTGCTTCTTCCGCAGCGGCCTCGTCGGTATCGGCGTCGGCCAGCATAAGGGCGTCCGCATCCGGAGCACTCTCGTGTACGGGGATCCCCATGTCGTTAATCATGCGGATGATGTCTTCCACCTGCTCTGGATCTGAAATATCCTCGGGCAGGTGGTCGTTGACCTCGGCGTAAGTCAGATACTTCTGCTCACGACCCAGTTTGATCAACTCAATAATACGAGACTGCTGTTGCGCTTTTCCGGACATAACACCCTATCCACTGAAGGTCTTGGCGGGCAAAAAACAAGCCGAGGATTATACCTGAGCTATGACCTCACGCGCCAGTTGAGGTCGGGTTTGAT
>NZ_JBOIBY010000577.1:0-2673 GCF_050739655.1 Pseudomonas sp.
GTCACATCCAGCATCAATGTTGCCTGACACACCGCCATCGCGAGCAAGCTCGCTCCCACAGGGGTTCAGCGTCGTACTCGATATCAGCGATAACGTGGTGAAAGTGCTCGATGCCCCCTGTAACAACCGCGCGTGAATGAAAAAGCCCCACCGTTCTCTCGAAAGGAGGGGCTTTTGCGCTGCAGGCCGTTTCAACTTTTGAACCAAACGATGCAGCCTCTTCGCTGCAACCAGAGCTCAGGAAAACATGGCGCGCTGCTCAGCCTCGTAGTGCCGGGTCTGGAAAGGCATGAGGGTTTGGGCTTTCAGGCCGAGGCCCTCACTCAATCCCCAAGAGACCGCGAGCTCATCACGGCGCCGACGTAATGGCGTGACGGTTTGTAGCGTCGCGACTTGCCTGGAAGTCGAATGTACAAAAAGCTCGAGGACATTGAGGGTCTCGGACACCCGCAGATCGGATAAGCAAGTAAATCGAGTGAATCGCTCGAGCAGATAGCCCGCGCGCCGAACCTCCACTTCGTCAGTGTGACGACTCAAAAAAGCGGTTACCTCGCATTCAAGATTTGAGTCCGAGTACCAGACAGCTTTGGCGGCGCTCACGAGAGCAGCGTCATCCGCTTGATTCAAAGGTCTTGTTACCAGCGTGTCCAATGCGGATGAGAGAACATGGCCGCTATGGGGTTTCGTTATCTGATCGGTCCTCCGCCTGCTTTCTAAGCAGGGATTGCGTGACCTGCTCGATGTAGTCAAACACTTCCTCCTGAACCGAATACTTATACTGCTTGCGACGGTGTTTGGAGACCGTGCCGTTTTGCGCCAGGCACATCATCGCTAGATTGGATAAGTCACTGCCCCGAACGTCATAGCGCTCGTCAACGGACTTAACAATCGTGTCGTAATTCTCAAGAAATACAGTCTCCTCACGTAACTCGACTTCCAGAGCCCGTTTGGCCATTTCCAGAGTAAATCGTACGCCTGGCGTAGCATCCCAGAAGCGATAGATTGCTGGGTCCCCCGTGAAGTTGAACGACAGGTTCCCCTGATCAATCCATCGAACATCCCAGAACTCGCGCGCCGGTTGGGAAAACTTCTGCAGGGTTTCCAGATACAGACGCTCCTCTCGCTTCATTGCAACGGACACCGGGAGCAATAAGCCATTTTCCAAGGCACCAGCACGGCACAATGTCTGGTGGATGAGGAAGCGGGAAAGTCGACCGTTCCCATCCATGAAGGGGTGAAGGAAGACGAATCCAAAGGAAATTATCCCGGCCGCAACCAGAGGGTCGATGTGCTTTGTCGCTTCATTCCCCAAGTACATCAGTTGATCCATCAGCTCTCGACAGAGGTCTGCTGCGGGCGGCACATAGGTAACCCCCGCAGCGCCGTGCAAACCATTTGCCAAATGGTTCTGTTCGTGACGAAACGCAACAGCCTTATCGTACGGATTGGAAAGCGTTGCATTCTGGAGGGTCACCAAGTAATCCTCGCTCAGTGGGATGCGTTCATGTGCCTGTCTGAGCAACTGAATAAAACGCCGGGATTTGTCCTCGCTCGGCGACTCCTTCTCGATGGCGAACGAGTCCTGGGTTTCACTCAGGTAGGCCCAGTTGATTGCCCGGTCCATCATTCCAGATGGGAGGCTTTGAATGAATTGCTGCGCGCGCCCAAGGATGTCGTGTTGTAGCAATTCGATGATTTGAGGTGTTCGTTCAACAGTGGCGCAGTAAGCCAGCGTGCCAATACCATTGAACTCCACACGCCAGCGGGAATTGCGCTCCCCAGGCATCGTCAGGTACTGCTTCGGGTCGAACAGGGGGATGAAGCCACCTTTTACTGGAGAGTGTTGAGCCAACTCTTTGCCAGTGAACGCTTCGTAAAGGAAACAAGCCTTGCGGATGTAGATCCCGTTTGGCGCTTTTTGCAATTCGGCTTCAAGCGCCTGTACCGGAATCTGAGGTAACGCTTGGGCTAGAATGGTGAGGTTAATGCCTTCATGCTTCAAGGCGAATAGTACATGTCCCAGCAGGTCGTCTGATGCAGGGGCAATACCAGGAGGGACTGCCAGTGTCTCACCTATGCGTTCAAGCCGTGTAACGGGCTGCACGCTGGCAGTTTGGCGCAAAGGGAAAGCTGAAAGCCGCAGAGTGTCTTGTAAACAGGCATATCCCGCTAAGCTCATCGCGCAAATCCTCATTTTTGAGAGAGCCTCGCAGTTTTTCTTTAGCGGGCCAATAAAATCTTAAGATTTAAAGACTATCTCAATTTTTTCTTAAGTAGCAGCCTTAGCGGTTGTCAGCC
This sequence comes from Pseudomonas sp., assembly GCF_050739655.1. GTDB lineage: Bacteria > Pseudomonadota > Gammaproteobacteria > Pseudomonadales > Pseudomonadaceae > Aquipseudomonas. The sequence continues at coordinate 2,299 of NZ_JBOIBY010000577.1, forward strand.
GGGGGCGTATGCACCATTGCCTGCTGCACCAGGAGTTTGTTCGTTTCCAAGTCGGGAATCGGCGTGCCCACCACTGAATCAATACCTAATGATCAGATCCTTCTTTGCAGAGGACGACGAGTAAGGAGGCTTGAATGAAAAAGCCCCGCTCTTCTCTCGAAGGCGGGGCTTTTCTTTACAACATCCGACGCTTAAGGCGCGTACGTCAGCAGCAGCTCGGTCGGCACTTTGAAGTCCAGGGACATCATCACGCTCAACGCGGTAATGGTGAAGATCGAGAACACGAACAGCTTGCGTGCCCAGACCGTGTCATCCACTGCCTTGTAGCCGGTCCAGGCCATGTACAGCCAGTACATGCCCATGGCCGCGGCGACG
>NZ_JBOIBY010000578.1:0-2570 GCF_050739655.1 Pseudomonas sp.
ACGAGGCCGTCTAAGCCTATGCCTGGTCGACGTAGCACGGCGCGGGATAACAGCTTACGGCAGGAGATATCATGCCGAGCATAGACGCCCTCGCCGATCGCTTATCGGCCTACCTCGGCAAAGACCAGGTTAACCTGGTCCGCCGAGCATACTTCTACGCCGAACAAGCCCACGACGGCCAACGCCGCCGTAGCGGTGAGGCGTACGTCACGCACCCACTCGCGGTTGCGAATATTCTTGCCGACATGCATATGGACCATCAGAGCCTGATGGCAGCCATGCTGCATGACGTGATCGAAGACACCGGTATTGCCAAGGAAGCGCTGCAAGCGCAGTTTGGCGAAACCGTGGCCGAACTGGTCGACGGGGTCAGCAAACTGACCCAGATGAACTTCGAGACCAAGGCCGAGGCACAAGCCGAAAACTTCCAGAAAATGGCCATGGCCATGGCCCGCGACATTCGCGTGATCCTGGTCAAGCTGGCTGACCGCCTGCACAACATGCGCACGCTGGAAGTGCTGTCCGGCGAAAAACGCCGGCGCATCGCCAAGGAAACCCTGGAAATCTATGCACCCATTGCCAACCGGCTGGGCATGCACGCCATCCGCATAGAGTTCGAAGACCTCGGCTTCAAGGCCATGCACCCGATGCGTTCCGCGCGGATCTACCAGGCCGTCAAACGCGCCAGGGGCAACCGCAAGGAAATCGTCAACAAGATCGAAGAGTCCCTCAGCCACTGCCTGGCCATCGATGGCATTCAGGGCGAGGTCAGCGGTCGCCAGAAACATCTCTACGGCATCTACAAGAAAATGCGCGGCAAGCGTCGGGCCTTCAACGAGATCATGGACGTCTATGCGTTCCGGATCATCGTCGACAAGGTCGATACCTGCTACCGCGTACTGGGTGCTGTGCATAATTTGTACAAGCCGTTGCCGGGGCGCTTCAAGGATTACATTGCGATCCCCAAGGCCAACGGCTATCAGTCGCTGCACACCACGCTGTTCGGCATGCACGGTGTGCCGATCGAGATCCAGATCCGCACCCGCGAAATGGAAGAAATGGCCAACAACGGCATCGCCGCGCATTGGCTGTACAAATCCAGCGGTGACGAGCAGCCAAAAGGCACTCACGCTCGCGCCCGTCAGTGGGTCAAAGGCGTGCTGGAAATGCAGCAACGCGCCGGCAACTCGCTGGAATTCATCGAAAGCGTGAAGATCGACCTGTTCCCGGACGAGGTCTACGTGTTCACACCCAAAGGCCGGATCATGGAGCTGCCCAAAGGCTCCACGGCGGTCGACTTCGCTTACGCGGTGCACACCGACGTGGGCAACAGCTGCATTGCCTGCCGGATCAATCGTCGACTCGCGCCGCTGTCCGAGCCACTGCAAAGCGGCTCCACGGTCGAGATCGTCAGCGCCCCCGGCGCGCGACCGAACCCGGCCTGGCTCAACTTCGTGGTCACCGGCAAGGCGCGCACGCACATTCGCCATGCACTGAAACTGCAACGCCGCTCCGAATCCATCAGCCTCGGCGAGCGCCTGCTGAACAAAGTTCTCAACGGTTTCGACAGCGCGCTGGAGAAAATTCCGGCCGAGCGCGTCAAGGCCATGCTCGTCGAGTACCGTCTCGAACTGATCGAAGATTTGCTCGAGGACATCGGCCTGGGCAATCGCATGGCCTATGTGGTGGCCCGCCGACTGCTGGGCGAAGGCGAACAGTTGCCAAGCCCGGAAGGCCCGCTGGCCATTCGTGGTACCGAAGGCCTGGTGCTCAGCTACGCCAAGTGCTGCACGCCGATCCCGGGCGACCCGATTGTCGGCCACCTGTCCGCGGGCAAAGGCATGGTCGTGCACCTGGACAATTGCCGCAACATCAGCGAAATCCGACACAACCCGGAAAAATGCATCCAGCTCTCGTGGGCCAAGGATGTCACCGGCGAATTCAACGTCGAGCTGCGCGTCGAGCTGGAGCACCAGCGCGGCCTGATCGCCCTGCTGGCCAGCAGCGTCAACGCCGCCGACGGCAACATCGAGAAAATCAGCATGGACGAACGCGATGGTCGCATCAGCGTGGTCCAGTTGGTGGTCAGCGTGCACGACCGCGTGCACCTGGCCCGCGTGATCAAGAAACTGCGCGCCTTGACCGGGGTGATTCGCATCACCCGCATGCGTGCCTAAGCCCTCATTACAAGGAGTCCTACATGACCAAGACCGTTATCACCAGCGACAAGGCCCCGGCCGCCATCGGTACTTACTCCCAGGCGATCAAGGCCGGCAACACCGTTTACATGTCGGGTCAGATTCCTCTGGACCCAAAAACCATGGAACTGGTCGAAGGCTTCGAAGCCCAGACCGTCCAGGTGTTCGAGAACCTCAAGGCCGTGGCTGAAGCCGCTGGCGGTTCGTTCAAGGACATCGTCAAGCTGAACATCTTCCTCACCGATCTGAGCCACTTCGCCAAGGTCAACGAGATCATGGGCAAGTACTTCGACCAGCCTTACCCAGCCCGCGCCGCCATCGGCGTAGCAGCCCTGCCAAAGGGTTCGCAGGTTGAAATGGATGCCATCCTGG
>NZ_JBOIBY010000579.1:0-2967 GCF_050739655.1 Pseudomonas sp.
GCATTGGTATATCCGATTTGGTGGGGGGGCATTCCGGCCTTGATGAAAGGGTTTTTTGACCGGGTATTCTTGCCCGGTTTTGCCTTCAAGTACCGCGAAGGTAAAGCCTTTCCCGACAAGCTTTTAAAGGGGCGGACGGCTCACCTGCTGGTTACGATGGATACTCCACCGTGGTACTTCAAATGGGTCTATCGCATGCCTGGCCTGCACCAGATGCGCAAGACCACACTGGAGTTCTGTGGCATCAAACCGTTGAAGACCCTGACGTTTGGACCGCTGCTCGGCTCCAGACCCTACCAGCGGGAAGCCTGGCTCAAGCAAGCCCGGGATATCGCCAGTCACTGATACACACGGTATGCAGCATCGCCTTGCAACAGGCGATGCCAGCTTCATCCTTGCCAGTACTCTGCCATTTGACACCCTCGGGTTCCCGACCCCGTATACGTATGCAAAGATGCGGCGCGCCAGTACGCGCGCGCCGTTCCTGTGCGATAAAAAGGACTTTTCATGTATATCGGCAAAGCAGCTCGGTTGTCGGGCACGACCGTTAAAACCATTCGCCACTATGAAGACATTGGCTTGCTGCCGCCGCCCCGGCGTGAAGGCAAATATCGAGTTTATAGCCAGCAAAGCGTTGAACTGCTGACGTTCATCAAATGTGCTCAGCAATTGGGCTTCAAACTGAAGGAAATGCAGGCGATCCTCCAGGATCACCGGGGCCAGGAGCTGCCCTGGGATTTGGCGAACAAGGCGATCACCGACAAAAAACTGGAGTTGATGACCCGGATTCAAGGGTTGCAGAAGGTCTATGCGGGGCTGGAGGAATTTGAAACCAGCCTCAAGGACGCCCGGTATCACTGCCAGTTTGAACATCTCGCCAAAACCGCTTGAACGATTTAGCCAATCTGTTGCGTCCACCGGTTGAATCCACAGCCGATCGATGCAACAGATTGGTCCAGTCTTTCAGCGGGTGTTTCGTAGTCCGGTGTTTTCCGAGGGCGGCGATTTATGCCACGGATAGCCCTTCGCGCTGAGTTGAAAAGCGTAATCGAATAAGCGCCTCATGTACTCGCCATCGAATTTCTGATTGTGCGGAAAGTAAAAGTCGGAGCCTATGTACGCAAGATTGAAATCCGCTCCATCCTGCAGCGCCATACGGTAAATTCGCTCCAGGTCGCTGATCCCCTGAGTTTGAATCAATGCACTGATGGCTCGACCGCCGATACTCAATGTACGGCGTTTCGTCCCGGACCACTGCGGCTCCAGTGTCCCGTTACGAATGACATAGAAATGACGTTCGAGTCGCAAAGGTGCTCCGGTGGCTCTGGCCAGCGCCATCTTGGTGCCAGGTGGGTAAAGGAACACCTGAGTGATTACCCCTCCGTCCACGTGCATTTCCTGAAACTGTTTGCCGTCAACGTCCACATCGATCATCACGGGTGAGACGGCGCCGGGAATACTCATCGACGCGATCATGATGTTGCGGAAGAGGTCGAGCGCTCCCGGTGCTTCGCTAGAGGCAATAGTGCCCATGTTCCAAGTGACTGGCCGCCCTGAATCAAGGTCGGTTGTGCCGATCAGCAGGATTCGTCCTTTGGCGTATTCCGATGCAATCGCCGCAAGAATCTCCGCCGTGACGTACTTTGAAATGAGCCGCGACAGTGGCTTGCTGTCCGCTATACCGTCGCTGGCAAGACGGGTCAGCACGTTTCGCGAACGAAAAACGTCTTTTGGACCGATGGCGTTGGCGATATACCGAATGACGTCGTCGTACCCGGATCCCAGGTAAGCGAACGGGGCGAGCAGGGCGCCCGCGCTAATGCCCGTGACGACCTTGAACATGGGTCGAGTCCCATGCGTGGTCCAACCCGTAATGAGTCCCGCTGCGAATGTGCCAGCGTCACCGCCTCCCGAAACTGCCAGCATACTTGCCTGCGGCAGGACGTTGTTCGGTTTGCCGGCCCTGGCGAGAGCCTCGCTCTCGCGTTTGTTGCCCTCAATTGCATCCTGAATGAACAGAGTCAGGTCGTGGTCCAACCAGTAGCGAGCATTTGGAATGCCCGGGATCACCGCTTTTTCCGTTAACGTTTGCGGCACAGCGTCACGGCGTGGCAATCCCCCTTGAAGGAACATGTTCAGAGTTGAGGCGCCAGGTCTTAGCGGGAATGGTTTCAAAACGCCTCCTCCGGTCTCCTGCAGTCGACAGCAAGCGCGCTCATTGTGCCCGAGACTTTACCCATGGTGCCCGAGATGACTGCGCGCCAGTCGACTGCGACACGTCATTGGAACGCCAGGCAGCTCATTTTGCGCTCCTTTACATGATAAAAAAACTCATTGGCCGCGCGCTCCAGGTTCTATACGAAAGCCCCCGAAATCTCCTGGTTAAGCGGCAGAACGTGATATTCAGGACGGCTCACATCTTAAAAGGAACAGTGTTTGCACAAACTTTCGGAGTTTCTCTGACGAGTTTCGCCATTTACTCGCGCGCGCTGTCGTGATGAATCAGAGGAGCAGACCTGCCGGCAGAGAAACGAAGTCATAGTGGCCTTGTCCCAGCTCTGCGTTTCCTGGCTTCCCCATAAACCAGACCTGGACAGGATACGGCGCGATTGGCTGACAGTTGCCCTTCGTGAGAGTCCACAACCCATAGCAGACATCATGTGTCTAGCAAATCCGGAGCAATTCATGCCGATGCAGCAGCCGAGCGAGATTATCGAGTTGCTGCCGCATAGATGGGCGCCCGTTTAACCACGCAAGGTCTTTTGGGCGGACGCTTACTGTCCAGGGCCTGGCCACAAGGTTTTAGAAAATGCGTAAGCGATGGGCTTGAAACTGGAAGCAGGCTGCAGCTTCCGTTTCCCAGATGCTGACAGTTCAGTTGGAAGAGTTGTTCAGCTGCTGAAGCTCAAGTTGCTTGGCAGCACTGGCTTCGAGGTTTGCACGCTCTTCATCCAGATACCGATAAAT
>NZ_JBOIBY010000580.1:0-1288 GCF_050739655.1 Pseudomonas sp.
AGCTCGCTCCTACAAATGCCTTAACTGACCAGCATTAGGGCAGCCTCGCTCCTACAGTGGTCAGTGTGCGTATCAACATCGTCATATTGAATGTTAAATCATCAAAACGACGACACTTTGCGTCTTATTAACGTGTTCATCGCTCTCTAGAATGGCTGGCATCTTTTCCTATACTCAGATGCGCATTCCGCGTCGGGTCGCCAGTAAGGTCAGCCATGAACAAGAACAATCGCCACCCTGCAGACGGTAAGAAACCAGTCACCATTTTCGGCCCGGACTTTCCTTTCGCCTTTGACGACTGGATCGAACACCCGGCCGGTTTGGGCAGCATTCCCGAGCACAATCACGGTGCCGAAGTGGCGATTGTCGGTGGCGGGATTGCCGGCCTTGTGGCCGCCTACGAGCTGATGAAGCTGGGCCTGAAACCGGTTGTCTACGAAGCCTCGAAAATGGGCGGTCGCCTGCGTTCTCAGGCCTTCAACGGGACTGATGGCATCGTTGCCGAGCTGGGCGGCATGCGTTTTCCGGTGTCATCTACCGCGTTCTATCACTACGTCGACAAGCTGGGTCTAGAGACAAAACCCTTCCCTAACCCGCTAACGCCTGCCTCCGGCAGCACCGTGATCGATCTGGAAGGCCAAACCCATTACGCACAAAAATTGGCGGATCTTCCTGCCTTGTTCCAGGAAGTGGCTGACGCCTGGGCTGATGCGCTGGAGGAAGGATCGCGCTTCGGCGACATCCAGCAGGCCATCCGCGACCGCGACGTGCCCCGCCTGAAAGAACTGTGGAATACCCTGGTGCCTCTGTGGGACGACCGCACCTTCTACGACTTCGTCGCCACGTCAAAAGCGTTCGCCAAACTGTCGTTCCACCACCGCGAAGTGTTCGGCCAGGTCGGCTTCGGCACTGGCGGCTGGGACTCCGACTTCCCGAATTCGATGCTGGAAATCTTCCGCGTGGTCATGACCAACTGCGACGATCACCAGCACCTGGTGGTCGGCGGCGTCGAGCAAGTACCACAAGGGATCTGGCGTCATGTGCCGGAACGTTGCGTGCACTGGCCTGAAGGCACAAGCCTCAAATCGTTGCACCGGGGCGCGCCCCGCTCCGGCGTGAAAAAAATCGCCCATGCACCGGGCGGCCGTTTTGCGGTCACCGACAACAATGGCGACACCCGCGAATACGCCGCCGTACTGACCACTTGCCAGAGCTGGCTGCTGACCACCCAGATCGAATGCGACGAAACCCTGTTCTCGCAAAAGATGTGGATGGCCCTGGACCGCAC
>NZ_JBOIBY010000581.1:0-1202 GCF_050739655.1 Pseudomonas sp.
GAGGCGGTGAGCGGGTTCACCAACGCCGACCTGACCATCGCCAACGGTACGCTCACTGCGGTGAGCAGCAGTGACGGCGGCATCACCTGGACGGCGACCTTCACACCTTCCGCCAGCATCAACGACACGACCAACCTGATCACCCTGGACAACACCGGCATCAGCGACCTGTCGGGCAACGCCGGCAGCGCCACCACCGACTCCAACAACTACGCCATCGACACGGTCCGACCCACCGCGACCATCGTCCTGGCAGACGCGACCCTGAGTGCCGGCGAAACCTCGCTGGTGACCATTACCTTCAGCGAAGCGGTGAGCGGTTTCACCAACGCCGACCTGACCATCGCCAACGGTACGCTCACGGCGGTGAGCAGCAGTGACGGCGGCATCACCTGGACCGCGACCTTCACCCCGACCGCCGGCGTGAGTGACCCGAGCAACGTCATCACTCTGAACAATACCGGTGTCTCCGACGTGGCCGGCAACGCCGGCAGCGGCACCACCAATTCCGGCGACTACACCATCGATACGGTGCTGCCGACAGCGACCATCGTGGTCGCCGACAATGCGTTGAGAATCGGTGAAACGTCGCTGGTGACCATTACCTTCAGCGAAGCCGTCAGTGGCTTCTCCAACGCCGACCTGACCATTGTCAACGGCACCTTGACCTCCGTCAGCAGCAGCGACGGCGGTGTCACCTGGACTGCGACCTTCACCCCGACCGCCAGCATCACCGACACAACCAACCTGATCACCCTGGACAATACCGGCGTGCAGGCTGTCGCCAGCGGTAACGTGGGTAGTGGCACCACCGATTCGAACAACTATGCGATCGATACCATGCGCCCGACGGCCACCATCGTGGTGACTGATACGGCGCTGAGAATCGGCGAAACCTCGCAGGTGACCATCACCTTCAGCGAGGCGGTGAGCGGTTTCACCAACGCCGACCTGACGATAGCCAACGGCACGCTGACGGCGGTGAGCAGCAGCGACGGCGGCATCACCTGGACGGCGACGTTCACGCCGACGGTGGGCGTCAACGACGCCACCAACCTGATCACCCTGGCCAATGCCGGCGTTGCTGACCTGGCCGGCAATGCCGGCAGCGGCACCACCAACACGGCCAACTACACCATCGACACTGTGCTGCCGACCGCCACCATCGTGGTCGCCGACATAGCCCTGAATGTCGGCGGAAC